>NZ_AWQP01000073.1:0-100139 GCF_000972175.1 Pseudomonas syringae pv. coryli str. NCPPB 4273
CGCTCGCCGACTTTTCGTACAAAGCCTAATATAACAATTAGCAAGGACGGTGCCACGCGTGCGCCCAATCGGCTGCCAGTCCTGTAAAACCTATAAGAATTGCTAGCTGTCTGCGCTCGCCTTGCAGGATAGGGTTGATGCCATGAGCGTCGTCCGCAAAGGTGCAGTGCAATGGGCTATGAACACAGGCCGGATGAGCTGAAAACAATCAAAGTCGACGGATGGTCAATGTTCGACTACAACTTTGCTCTGCCCTTTTACGTAGAGGGGGCGGCGGCGTACTTTCCGGTCCTGCTGAATTTTCTGTCACAGCATCGGGGCGTCTGATGAATCTGGGTCGTTATCGTTTCATTCTCCAGCGTCCGTTGCAGCTGCTGCCGGTGCTGTTCGGCATCAGCCTGGTCACCTTCATTCTGGTGCGTTCGATCCCCGGCGATCCGGCGCGCATCCTGCTGGGTTCGCGTTCCACACCGCAGGCCCTGGCCAACATCCGTGCCCAGTATGGTCTGGATGAGCCCCTGTGGACACAGTACGTGTATTTCATGAAAAACCTGATGCAGGGCGATATGGGCAAATCGCTGCTGTACAAGATAGACGTACTCAAGCTGATCAGCACAAGGATCGAGCCCACCGTATTTCTGGTGTTGGGCAGCGTTCTGCTGGCGCTGCTGATCGCCGTGCCCCTGGCCACGCTCGCGGCGCGCAACAAAGGCAGTTGGAGCGACAACCTGATCCGCGTCTTTACCACCACAGGGCTGGGCATGCCGGCGTTCTGGCTGGGCATCATGCTGATCCTGATGTTCAGTGTGCAGCTTGGCTGGTTTCCGGTGTCGGGTTACGGCAGCGACTGGCTGGACAAGGTTCATCACCTGGTGCTGCCTTGTCTGACCATTGCGCTGGCCCTGTCTGCGGTGCTGATTCGCAACCTGCGCGCGAGCATGCTCGTGGAGCTGCAAGCCGATCATGTGACGGCGGCCCGGGCGCGTGGCCTCAGTGAAGGTGCGCTGTTTCGGCGCCACGTGTTGCCCAATTCGCTGGTGCCTTCGATCAACCTGCTGGCAGTAAACATCGGCTGGCTGATCAGCGGCACCGTGGTGATCGAAAGTCTGTTTGCGATTCCCGGCATCGGTCAGTTGCTGGTGCGCGGCATCTTCAGTCGCGATTACATGGTCGTGCAGGGGGTGGCCATGGTGCTGGCCTGTGCCACGGTGATCGTGAACTTCCTGGCCGATGTGGCCACGGTGGCCATTGACCCGCGGGTGAATATCAAATGACCGTGGCCCATGCCCATCTTCGTCCGCACTGGCGTTCCCGGTTTCGTCTGCGTTTGCGCAATGGCCGGCTGGCGATGCTGCTGGGCGGCTCTTTATTGGGCGGGTGGCTGATACTGGCGCTGTTTGCGCCATGGCTTGCACCTTACGATCCGATCTACCAGAACACCGAGCTGCGCATGCTCGCGCCGCACCTCGCGCATCCGTTCGGCACCGACAATTTCGGTCGCGACATTCTGTCCAGAGTGATCTGGGCGGCACGCGTCGACCTGCAGATCTGCGTGATCGGGGTGATCTTCCCGTTCATGATCGGGACCTTCGTCGGCGCCTTGTCGGGCTACATCGGCGGACGCTTCGACAACCTGTGCATGCGCGTGATCGACATCGTGCTGGCGTTCCCGTTTCTGGTGCTGATGCTGGCGATCATCGCGATTCTCGGGCCAGGCCTGAGCAGTTTCTACATCGCCATGGCACTGGTGGGCTGGGTGTCTTATGCGCGGCTGATCCGCTCACAGATACTGGTGCTCAAGGAGAGCGATTTCGCCCTGGCAGCCAAGAGCCTGGGTTTTGGTCACTTGCGTATCCTGTTTCGCCATCTACTGCCCAACGCGATGTTCGGCTCGATTGTGTTTTCCATGTCTGACGCGGTTCTGGTGTTGCTCAGCGGCGCATCGGTCAGCTACCTGGGCCTGGGTGTGCAACCACCGATGGCGGAGTGGGGGACCATGGTCGCCGAAGGGCAGGCGTTCCTCACCTCTGCGTGGTGGATCTGCACCTTTCCGGGCCTGGCCATCGTGACGTTGGCTATGGGCTTCAGCCTGTTGGCGGACGGCGTCGCCGAAACCCTGGGAGAACGGCAATGAGTACGCCCGTGCTGCAGGTCAGCGAGATGAGCGTGGTGGCGAGCCATCGTGGCCGCAATGTGACGCTGGTCGACCGGTTGTCGTTCGACCTGCACCAGGGCGAGATTCTCGGGCTGGTCGGTGAAAGCGGCTCTGGCAAGACCATGGCCTGCCGGGCGCTGATGCAGTTGATGCCGTCGCCGGATCTGCACGTGCGCGGCGGCTCGGTACGCCTCAACGATGTCGACCTGTTGAAGCTGGATGCCGCTGGAATGCGTGCCATGCGCGGACGGCGGATCGGCATGATTTTCCAGAACCCCAGTAGCCACCTGGACCCGCTGATGCGTATCGGCGAGCAGATCGTCGAAGGTGTTCGTCTGCATCAGGGCGCGTCGAAGCGTGAAGCCCGGGCGCAGGCCATCGATCTTTTGCGCCAGGTCGGCATTCCCGATCCAGCGTCGCGTGTGGATAACTTTCCCCATGAGTTTTCCGGTGGCATGCGCCAGCGCGCGATGATTGCCGTGGCGCTGGGCTGTGGGCCGCAGGTCCTGATCGCCGACGAGCCGACCACCGCACTGGATGTGACGGTGCAGGCGCAAATCCTGCGTCTGTTGCTGGACCTGCGCGATCGTCACGGGCTGTCGTTGATCATGATCACCCACGACCTCGGCGTGGTGGCGCAAACCTGCGACTCCATCGCGGTGATGTACGCCGGCCGCCTTTGTGAGCACGGCAGCAAGCGCGACGTGCTCGCTCGCGCACGCCATCCTTATACCCACGGCCTGATCGAATGCCAGCCCGCCAGCAGCGCGGGCAGCGAACTGCTACGGACCATTCCCGGTCAGCCGCCCTTGCTCGATGCACTGCCAAGCGGCTGCCGTTTTCATGCGCGTTGCAGCCACGCAGGGGCAGACTGTCCTGACAGGCTGCCGCTGATGCGGCCGATGGGCGTTGCCCATGCTGCGGCCTGTCACTACCCGCTGGTGCAATCCCGTGAGGCCGTTTCATGAGCGGCACCACACTGCTGAACGTCAATGATCTGGTGGTGCGCTTCCCGGCCCCCGGCTCGGGTTTCCTGGGCCTCAACAAGCGTTGGGTGCATGCCGTCAACGGCGTATCGCTGAGCATTTGTGCGGGTGAAACGCTGGGGCTGGTCGGCGAGTCCGGCAGCGGCAAGAGCACGCTGGGGCGGGCCATTCTGCGCCTGAATGACATTACCTCCGGGCAGATCGTCTTCGATGACGTCGACATGGCCCAGGGCAGCGGTATCAATCTGCAACGCCTGCGCAACGAAACCGCGATGGTCTTTCAGGACCCGTCCTCTTCGCTCAACCCGCGAATGACCATCGGTGCGACGCTGGCCGAAGTGCTTGGCGTGCAGCGCAAGGTCGCCACTTCCGACATTCCGGCGCGGGTCATCGAGCTGCTCGACATGGTCGGTCTGCGGCCCGAATTTGCCGAACGCAAGCCGGGTGCCTTGAGCGGCGGACAATGTCAGCGTGTCGGTATCGCCCGCGCGCTGGCCATCGAGCCACGGCTGATCATTGCCGACGAATGCGTGGCGGCGCTGGACGTCTCCATTCAGGGGCAGATCATCAACCTGCTGCTGGAGCTGCGCCAGCGCATGAATCTGGCGATTCTGTTCATTGCCCATGACCTGGCCATCGTGCGTCGCCTGTGTGATCGGGTGGCGGTCATGTACCTGGGCAGAATCGTTGAAGAAGGCCCGGTCGAGGATGTCTTTGTTTCGCCGCGCCACCCCTATACCGCGGCGCTGATTCAGGCGATTCCGGAAATCGATCCGGATCGTCCTTTGTCCGGCGAGCCGTTGCAGGGTGAGCCGCCAAGCCCCCTGAATTTACCCGACGGCTGCGCGTTTCATCCGCGTTGCCGGTTTGCCAGGCCGAGCTGTTCCAGCGTCGCGCCACCGACCCGGCATGTCGGCCAGCAGCGCTACGACTGTGTGCTGGAAGCCCCGATTTTTTGATCCTGACCTGTAACGACATCTGTCCCGACATCGACAAGGAGTTCTGTGTATGAAAGCTCGACCAATGAAAATGCTGACCGTCGCCATGCTGGCGGCCTGTTCCCTGGCGGCTGGCGTGGCCGAAGCTGCGGGCGTGCTGACCATCGGCCGTCGTGAGGACGGCACCACGTTCGACCCGATCAAAAGTGCGCAGAACATCGACAACTGGGTGTTTTCCAACGTCTACGACGTGCTGATCCGCGTAGATGACAAAGGCACCAAGCTGGTACCGGGGCTGGCAGAAAGCTGGTCGATCTCGCCTGACGGGCTGACCTACACGCTCAAGATGCGTCCGGCCAAATTCTCCGACGGCTCGGACCTGACGGCCAGTGACGCAGTGTTCAGCCTGCTGCGAATTCGCGACGACAAGGGTTCGCTATGGAGCGATTCCTACAAGATTATCGACAAGGCCGTCGCGACAGATCCGCATACGCTGGTGATCACGCTGAAGAATCCTTCGGCCTCGTTCCTCTCGCAACTGGCCCTGCCCAACGTGTCGATTCTCTCCGAGAAAGCCATGAAGAGCATGGGCGAAGAGGCGTATGCCGAGCAGCCTGTCAGCTCCGGCGCGTTTACCGTGAAGGAATGGCGGCGCGGTGACCGGGTGATTCTGGCGAAGAACCCCAACTTCTGGGAAGCGCCGAGCGTGAGCCTGGACGGTGTCGAGTGGATCTCGGTGCCGGACGACAACACCCGCACGCTCATGGTCCAGAAGGGCGAGCTCGATGCTGCGATATGGATACCGTTCTCGCGCATCGCAAATCTGCAGAAGGACCCCGATCTGGTGGTCCATCTCGACCCCTCCACCCGTGAAGATCATCTGCTGATCAACCACGAACACGGCGCATTGGCCAAGCCGGAAGTGCGTCAGGCGCTGGACATGGCCATCGACAAGAAATCGCTGGTCGAAGCCGCCACCTTCGGGCTGGGCACCGTGGCCAATTCCTACATTCCCAAAGGCGCGCTGTACCACTACGCCGACAACCTGCAACGCCCTTATGACCCGGTCAAGGCCAAACAGATGCTGGCGGACGCGGGTGCGTCGGACCTGAAACTCAATTACGTGGTCAACGCGGGCAACGAGGTCGACGAGCAAATCGCGGTCATGCTGCAACAGCAACTGGCCAAGGTCGGCGTGACCACAACGCTGCAGAAAGTCGACCCGAGCCAGAGCTGGGACATGCTGATTGCCGGTGACTACGACATCTCCGTGATGTACTGGACCAACGACATCCTCGACCCGGACCAGAAGACCACCTTCGTGCTCGGCCACGACACCAACAACAACTACATGACCCGTTACAAGAACGACAAGGTCAAGGAGCTGGTCGCTGCCGCACGGGTCGAGATGGACCCGAAAAAGCGTGAGCAGATGTACATCGACCTGCAGAAAATGGCCAAGGCGGACGTCAACTGGATTGACCTCTACTACAGTCCCTACATCAGTGTGTCGCGCAAGAACATCGAGCACTTCGGTCAGAACCCGCTGGGCCGCTTTACGCTCGAAGAAACGGTCAAGAAGTGACATGAGCAGGGTGCCTGCCTGATCGGCAGGCACTCTTCTGCGGCGTTTCGCGGCCTGCTTTCGGTCGGGAAACGTTAATTTGTATCCTCAGGTTTACCAGGCCTTTGACAGGTTCTGCGGGTGGTAAAATTGCGGCCTTTTTGCGCTGTACCCCCGCGGAGCTGTCATGCACAAACCCACCCCCCGTACCGAATCCCCGAACGCGCTGGCGTTCATCACGCGTTTCTTCGCTGCTGAATCCGCTGGCGGGCTGGTGTTGATGGCGGCTGCGCTGGCGGCCCTGATCGTTGCCAACTCACCGCTGGCCGACAGCTACTTCGCCGCGCTGCACGCAGTGTTCGCCGGGTTGTCGGTTTCGCACTGGATCAACGACGGTCTGATGGCGATCTTCTTCATGCTCGTCGGCCTGGAGATCAAGCGCGAGGTGCTCGCCGGTCAGCTCGCCTCCTGGAGCCAGAGGGCCCTGCCAGGCTTTGCGGCCTTGGGCGGCATGCTGGTTCCTGCGCTGATCTATGTGGCCTTCAACTGGGGGCGGCCAGACACCATCGGCGGCTGGGCCATTCCGGCAGCGACCGACATCGCGTTCGCCTTGGGTGTGCTGTCACTGCTGGGCAAGCGCGTGCCGCTGTCGCTGAAGATCTTCCTGTCGGCACTGGCGATTCTCGATGATCTCGGCGCGGTGCTGATCATCGCGTTGTTCTACACCAGCGATCTCTCCATTCCCATGCTGCTGGCAGCGCTGGGCTCCATCGCCGTGCTCGTCGCGCTGAATCGTCTGGGTGTTAAAAAACTGCTGCCTTACCTGGTTGTAGGCGCGCTGCTGTGGTTCTTCATGCTCCAGTCCGGTATCCACGCCACCCTGGCGGGCGTCGCGCTGGCGCTGTGCATCCCGTTGGGCAAACCCGATGAAGAGGCTCGCTCGCCACTGCTGCATCTGGAAGAAAAGCTGCACCCGTGGGTGGCGTTTGCCGTCGTACCGATCTTCGGTTTTGCCAACGCTGGCGTGTCACTGTCGGGCATTACCGCCGACAAGCTCGTGGACCCGGTCCCGCTCGGCGTTGCGCTAGGGCTGCTGGTCGGCAAGCAGGTCGGCATATTCGCCATGGCCGCGCTGGCGATTCGCGCTGGCCTGGCCCGTTTGCCGGACGGCAGCAACTGGGGCCAGTTGTATGGCGTCGCAGCCTTGTGTGGTATCGGCTTCACCATGAGCCTGTTCATTGGCGCACTGGCCTTCCCGGGCGCGCCGGAACTGGTCGACGAGGTCAAGGTGGGCGTGCTGATCGGGTCGGTGTTGTCGGCTGTGCTGGGTGTGGTGGTATTGCGCAGGTTTGCACAGCGGGGGTGAAACTGCAGTAGTCCTTGGCACGATAGTTACAAGACTATCGTTCCTCACGCTCCAGTGGAATGCCGTTCTGGACGCTCTGCGTCCGCATCCGGGTAGCGAAGTCGGTGGCAGGGGCGCAAACCGATCAGCAGGCCGTGAAGTTGATGCTGGAACGAGTGACCATTATCTGATTGCAATCTGGCATTACAGAAACCGGGCGGCAGGACGATAAAGACGGGACGTGCCAGGGACTCGGCCAACTTCTCCTACTTTGAGAGCCCACAGCATGCTTCACCTGTTCAGCCCCCGTCGTGACAAAAAAGCCCTTCAGCAACTGATCTCCTCGCTCAAGGGCGGCACTGAGCCCGCGGTAGGGGGATGTGCGGAAAAGACTGCGGTACTTGAATGCTGGAGCTCGCTGAGCACCCAGCGTCGCCTCGACGAGCAACGTATTGCCGCGCTTGAGCAAGAACTGGAAACCGCCCGCCATCTGCTGGGCGAAGCCTCTGCCTCGGCTGCCGCTTATGGAACACGCTTTGATCTGGTCAACCGCGCGTCAAGTGAGGGCCTCTGGGACATGGAGGTGGTCGCGGGCGATCCGGTCAACCCGAACAATCGATTCTGGTGGTCGCAGCAATTTCGCACATTGCTCGGTTTCAACGACGAGCGCGATTTCCCCAACGTACTGGCGAGCTGGGCAGACCGGCTTCATCCTCAGGATAAACAAGCCTCGCTGGACGCATTTGCCAAACACCTGAATGACCGTTCCGGCAACACGCCGTATCGGATCAAGAATCGTCTGGCGATGAAGAACGGCACTTATCGCTGGTTTTATGCCCAGGGCGAAACGTTAAGAGACGCACGCGGAACGCCGCTGCGGGTCGCCGGTTCTCTGCGGGATATCCACGACGAGCTTGAGCGTGATCTTGAACACGATGTGATCATTACCCGCTTCGAACTGGCTCGGGAGATGCTCTCCGATGGTCTTTGGGACATGGAGGTGATTGCCGGCGACCCGGTCAATGCGCGCAATCCGTTCTGGTGGTCCCCCCAGTTCAGGCGCCTGCTGGGTTTTGAAACGGTCGAAGAGTTTCCCGACGTACTGGATAGCTGGGCGTCACGGCTGCACCCTGAAGACAAGGAGCGCAGTCTGACGGCATTCGGTGCGCACTTGAATGACCGGACTGGCAAGACCCCGTTTGATATCGAGTACCGCCTGAAGATGAAAACCGGCGAGTACCGCTGGTTCCGTGCGCGTGGCCAGACCCGGCGCAATCCCGAAGGTGTTCCGCTGAGGGTGGTCGGTGCGTTGGTGGATGTGCATTTGAAACATGAGCAGGACGCTCTTCGCGACACCGAAGCACAGCATCAGAAAAACCTGGAAGAGAACATCGCTCAACTGACCCAGATAGTTGGCACTATCCAGAGCATTGCCAGCCAGACCAACCTTCTGGCGCTCAATGCGGCAATCGAAGCTGCACGCGCCGGTGAAGCAGGGCGGGGCTTTGCGGTTGTGGCGGATGAAGTCCGCAAGCTGGCGACCAGAACCACCGAAGCGACGGAGCAGGCGGCAAGCATGATGAGCCGCTGATAAAATCAGCCTTCGCTTTTTGATAGCCGCAAAAAAACGCCTCCGCAAGGGAGGCGTTTTTCAACTCAGCACATCAGACACATCAAGCCAGGTCGAAGCGGTCCAGGTTCATCACCTTGGTCCAGGCTGCCACGAAGTCTTTGACGAACTTCTCGTGTGCATCGGAGCTGCCATACACCTCGGCAATCGCACGCAGTTGAGCATGCGAGCCGAAGACCAGATCGACACGGGTGCCGGTCCATTTCACTGCGCCAGTCTTGCGGTCACGGGCCTCGAAGGTATCAGTGCCACCCGCGGTCGCTTTCCACTCCACGCCCATGTCCAGCAGGTTCTTGAAGAAGTCGTTGGTCAGGGTGCCTGGCTGATCAGTGAAGACGCCATGCTTGCTCTGTCCGACGTTGATGTTCAAGACCCGCAGGCCGCCCAGCAGTACAGTCATTTCCGGTGCAGTCAGGGTCAACAGTTGCGCCTTGTCGACCAGCAACGATTCTGCCGAGACCTTGTAATGCCCCTTCTGATAGTTGCGGAAACCATCGGCGATCGGCTCGAGGAAGCTGAACGACTCAACATCGGTCTGCTCCTGAGACGCATCGGCGCGGCCCGGTGCGAACGGAACCGTGACGTGCTGACCTGCATGTTTCGCAGCCTGCTCGACACCTGCGTTACCCGCCAGGACGATCAGATCGGCGATTGAAACCTTCTTGCCGTTCGACTGAGCTGCGTTGAACTCGCTCTGAATGCCCTCGAGGGTGTTCAGCACGCCCGCCAGATGCGCAGGCTGATTGACCGCCCAATCCTTCTGCGGAGCCAGACGCAGACGGCCGCCATTGGCACCACCGCGCTTGTCCGAGCCACGGAAGGTAGAAGCTGCCGCCCAAGCCGTCGATACCAGCTGCGAGACCGAAAGGCCCGAAGCGAGAATCTTGGCCTTGAGTGCGGCCACATCCTGATCATCCACCAACGCATGATCAACGTGTGGAATCGGGTCTTGCCACAGCAGCTCTTCGGCCGGTGTTTCCGGGCCGAGGTAGCGGGCCAGCGGGCCCATGTCACGGTGAGTCAGCTTGAACCAGGCACGGGCGAACGCGTCGGCCAGTTGCTCAGGGTTGTTCAGGAAGCGGCGGGAGATCTGTTCGTAAGCCGGATCGAAGCGCAGCGCCAGGTCTGAGGTCAGCATGCTCGGTGCATGACGCTTGGATGGATCGTGGGCATCCGGAATCTTGCCAGCGCCAGCGCCGTTCTTCGGCGTCCACTGATGCGCACCTGCCGGGCTCTTGGTCAGTTCCCATTCGAAGCCAAAGAGGTTTTCGAGGTACTCGTTGCTCCATTTGGTCGGCGTCGAAGTCCAGGTCACTTCCAGGCCGCTGGTGATGGTGTCGCCACCCTTGCCGCTGCCGAATTTGTTTCTCCAGCCAAAACCCTGCTCTTCAAGGCCGGCTGCTTCAGGCTCTGGACCAACGTTGTCGGCAGGGCCGGCACCGTGGGTCTTGCCGAACGCGTGACCACCGGCGATCAGCGCCACGGTCTCTTCGTCATTCATCGCCATACGACCGAAGGTTTCGCGGATATCCCTTGCCGAAGCAACCGGGTCCGGCACACCTTCAGGGCCTTCAGGGTTCACGTAGATCAAGCCCATCTGCACGGCGGCGAGCGGGTTTTCCAGATTGCGTTCGCCACTGGCGGTACGGCTTTCTTCGTTGGCGTGATTTTCCGGCTCGGCCACCAGCGTGCCGTCGCCCGGTTGCTGCATTTTTTTCTGCGCGCCGTAGCGTTCTTCACCACCCAGCCAGGTGGTCTCGGAACCCCAGTACACGTCTTCTTCCGGTTCCCAGACGTCCGCGCGACCCCCGGAGAAACCGAAGGTCTTGAAGCCCATGGATTCGAGCGCGACGTTACCGGTCAGCACGATCAGGTCAGCCCAGGAGATCTTGCGGCCGTACTTCTGCTTGACCGGCCAGATCAGGCGGCGCGCCTTGTCCAGGCTGACGTTGTCAGGCCAGCTGTTGAGCGGCGCAAAACGTTGCTGGCCAGCACCTGCACCGCCACGACCATCGCCTGTGCGGTAGGTACCGGCGCTGTGCCAGGCCATACGAATGAACAGCGGGCCGTAGTGGCCGAAGTCTGCCGGCCACCAGTCCTGGGACTGGGTCATGACGTTGCGCAGGTCCTGTTTGACCGCTTCGATGTCAAGGCTCTTGAACTCCTTGGCATAGTCGAAACTCTCGCCCATCGGGTCAGAGAGCGAGGAATGCTGATGCAGGATCTTCAGATTCAGCTGCTTGGGCCACCAGTCACGGTTGGTGGTGCCGCCGCCGGCAGCGTGGTTGAAGGGGCATTTCGATTCAGTTGACATGCTTGATACACCTTTTTGTCATTTGCATCCGGCCATCCAGTCCACTCGTGGGACCTCAGACAGTGATGACGGAACTCAACAGCACTGGGTTCATGCCGGCCGTTCGGTCAACGATCAGGCCAGCTCTACAGATACGCAGCACAGCGATCATCAGATTGCTGCGAGCCGAGCCCACAGCGTGCGTCGCAAACTTGAGCTCATTGTTATCTCCTTATCAGGGTGAAACCGCACGACTCTCGCCGATGCTTATGCAGATTAGCCTTCTTCACGAAGATTTCTAATAGAAAGAACATTACGGGGCGATAGGCAGACTCTGGCAGCGCTGTCATCAAGGCATCAAGCGGCTCTGCTAACCTGTGCAGCCCATGAGACGGCAGGCCGCTTAGCCCATGATCACGATTCGCAGCATGACCCTGGACGATTACGACACGGTCATCGAGTTGATGCGCAGCACACCGGGCATTTCCCTGCGCGACGCAGATTCACGCGAAGCCACCGCGCGCTACCTCGAACGCAACCCCGGCATGAGTTTCGTCGCCGAGGCGGACGGCGCCTTGTGCGGTTGCGTGATGTGCGGGCATGACGGCCGCCGCGGTTATCTGCAGCATCTGATCGTGCTGCCCGAGTATCGCGGGCGCGGTATTGCCCATGAGTTGGTCGAACGCTGCCTCGAGTGTCTGGACGCGCTGGGTATTTACAAGTGTCACCTGGACGTCATGAAAAGTAATGAAGCGGCCGGGCGTTATTGGCACCGGCAGGGGTGGACGTTGCGGGAGGATATCGATCGGTATTCGAACGTGCGGCGCGGCGGCAATGTTTGAAGGGGCAGACGGGCGCTACGCATGCGTAGGCGCGTCAACGGATTGCGTCGCTTGATTCTGCTTCGTCGTACTTGCAGCGCTCGACGAAACTATCCTGCCTTCAAAGGAAATACATTTTCTGCCACTGCGCTTGGCGTGATACAGGTTCTCATCGGCCTCTTTCAACAGGTCGTTGACCGTTTCAACCCGCGACAAACTCGCAACACCGGCACTGAATGAATAGGGCACTTGAGCCGTTTCATCTTTTTGCGCGAGCATCAATAACTCTTCCAGTGCGTGTACAGCGTCTTTGGCGTTCGCCGCCGATAAGATTACGCCAAACTCTTCGCCGCCCAGACGCCCGAAGGCGATCCGTCCCTTTGTGCCTTTGAGGAGTGTCGCAAAACCAACAAGGACGTGGTCGCCCACGTCATGCCCATGGGTGTCGTTGATACTTTTAAAGTGATCCAGATCAAGCATGGCAAACCACAACGACGATTTTTCAGCGGACGCCAGCGCAGTATTCAGACTGGCAACCAGTGCGCGGCGATTGGGGGCGTGCGTCAGGGTGTCGGTTTCGGACAGTTCCTGATAGCGGTCCCTGGCTGCCATGGTCTGCATGATCAGACTCAGGAAGGTTGCATTCAGGCAGCCGCCCAGCAAGGTCGAGCTGATCAGGAACACATAAAACAGAGGTGCATGATTGACGCCGACGGCTGTAAGGTCCATTTGCCACATGATCAACCAGATCAACGCCGCCGCAGCGATGTAATCAATAAACTTGACGAAGAATACGCTCATGCCCGTGATGAGCAGGGAGGTGACAACCAGCCCCCACATCGACGCTTCCACGCCCATGCGTTCGATCTGTTCCCTGAACAGAAAGGTCAGGGATGCCATGTAAATGATGCCAAACAGACGCCACGCCAGCATGCTCCTGCTATTGGACGTGACAATAATCGACAGCGCCGCCCCCGCCAGCGCGCAGCAGATGAATATATCCAGTGATCGATCAATGGACGGGTTCAGGCACCAACTGATAACCCAACTGAAAAGACCGATCAATTGAGACAGCTTCAGGGGGACGAAAATAGAGTTTTTCAGGTTTCTTCGTTGCGGCATGTGCTGTTTTCCATACTTATGCCGGTCGAAGCGTTATCGACGGCACACGCCTTGGTCGAGAGGGGTGATGATATATGGCCACTATACTTTATTGTCAGATGAGCGGGATGGCCGCTGGTCTTACGGTGGCGGGGGGCAGGCTTGGGAGGATGAAGAGCAGGGCAGCGGCCGGACTGATCTACAGTTGCTTGCGCAGCCAGACGTAGCCCGATGGTCTGATGTAGACAGCATGGGCGCTTCCGCCCTGGTCCATGAATGCGGGCAATACGAAGATTGCCTCTTGAGATGGGTCAGCCCTGTTGCTACTGAAATTCCATCGACGCGGGCCAGGTAAATAATCTTGTTCCACCCAGGATCTGTATTTATCCGGGGTTCACAGCGTTACGAAATGCTCAGCTAGTCCGATACGTTTTGCAACGCAAAGGGACAGGAGACGTTGAATAAAATCCCATGGAGACGTGAGGCGCTTGAAACCTTAAACGTAAAGTGAGTTATTTAGAAAACAGAACACTGGAATAAGCGCGACGTCATCAACTATATCGATCTATAAAACCTGCTCGCCTAAAGCATTCTCGCCTAAAAGACGAGCGTTCGGTTTCAACCGGTCATCATGAAGTTGATGTGTTCGCGTTGCTAAAGATTAGTTCGTTGCTACGCTCAATTATCATGAACAACACTTGAGCGCCAGGCTCCTCACTCCGAAAGGTGGCCATGTATTTCCGACTGTAATTGTGACAGTGCTTTCATAGCCCTAAACATAGCCATGTGTGCGAATTTAATTATAAGGATATTCCCATGGGTCTTAATAGATTGTCCAGAATAAAACGCTTGTCAGCGCGTGCGGGGCTGGATTCACTGGCTGCGCAGGCGTTGGCATCCGTCGCAGCCTTCCGTCAGAAGCTATCGACTCGCGAGTTATTATCCAGTGAGGTAGACGAACTGTACGAGGCTGCCCGAGAGGAGCGAGATGCGGCGCTCATTTACGAGAAATGCTTGTTGGCTCGATCCTCTCCATTGCTGAAAAACGCAGTGCGTTTAGGCATCAACCCTCCGGGCGCATCGTTACGTGATTATGAAGAGCAGTTTGGTAATCGCGCCAGCGTCTATACGTCACCAGGCTCTGTATCATCGATGTTCTCACCCGCGGCCTACTTGACGGCTCTCTACCGCAATGCTCGCGGCTTGTACCCGGAAGAGTCGCCTTATCACATTGATAAGCGCCGGCCCGACCTAAAGGGGTTATTACTCAGCCAGAGCAATATGAGCAAGGAAGTTTCTGCTCTCTCGCTCTCCAACGAGGTGCTGATGACCCTGGCCGGCAAGGAGATGGCGGTTGATGATCAAAATGCGGTATTGGAAGCCTTGGCTGAATTTCGACTCAGTGCCTCGACTCCGTATCACCACTCCCATGCACGTCTGCGTCAGAGTCGTATACAGAAGGACCCTAAGTTTAAACAGTTAGCGGCCAACCCTCGGGTAACGGGGTTGTTTTCCGGGGCTACTATGGCGGGAATGGCCTTTGATATGCCTCCTGAGTTGTACACTATTTTGACCGAGGAGGTCACTTCGGAAAACGCAGCAGAGCTATACGCTAAAAACTTTGGAGACTTACCTCAAGAGTACCTGCTGAATCCGCAGGGTTTGCGTCGTTATTACGGACTCAGTGACGAAGAGGTGACGCTGTTTACAACCATTGACTGGGAGGGTGAGCAAGACGGAGGCGGAGAAGGCGAATACGTCGATAATGTGCTCACGACCATGATTGATGGCGCGGTCTACCGTTTGCAGTGCGGTCGGCATTATACATTAGACTTTGCTTGGTTGTTCCCTAAAGGAACGGGCGCCTATGAACTCAGATTTAGTTACAATAATGTTCATCCGGAATTTAGCGCGTTTCGGGTACGCTTAAATAACGGGGACACTCTATTTGATGATCCTGACTGGACCCCACCGGATGCGGGAACCACTTGCGTCGTTCAGATAGCGTCGGGTGTTCCAGAGGGTAGCTTTACGCTTTATTTGGAAAGGTATCGCCTAGACGGCTTATTTATTCGTGCTCCTGTTGCGTACGAGGTAAGTATTAGTCGCTCGGCGATAGCTTACTTGCTTAAGTTGAATAAAGCGATACGCCTGTGGCGTGCGACAGGGATGCATCCTAGAGCGTTGGAAACTATTGTCAATAGCGTTAATCCTAATAGTATTACCGATGAGACATTGCAGCTTCTGTTTCAGGTTCAGCGCTGCGTACAGCGTTATGGCGTTAAGCCTGAAGAAGCCTTGGTGCTCTGCGGAGGACTACTGTCCAATAATAGTTATGACGACAATCAAAGCCTGTTCGATCAGGTATTTAATAGTCCGCCGCTCAATGGCGAGTCATTCGCGCCGTCGACGACCCAGATAAACCTGCTGCCGGATAACGCGGCCGACCACTCTTTTGAAAAAGCTGTTTTGAAACGCGCGTTCAACGTTGATGACGTGGGTCTTTTTACGTTGCTGAGTATATTCGACAATAGCGTATCTACAGGCGCATTTACCCTTAACCTGAAAAATCTTTCAGCGATGTACGCCTTGAGTCGTTGGGCACGACTGCATGGGCTTAGTGTGGCGGAGCTAGGGCAATTACTAAAAGCTGCTGACTTGCCCAGGCTCACCTCCGAGCTAGAGAATACTCAGCTATGGTCAGGTTGGCTGCAAAAGGTCGACAGCCTGACGCAGTGGCTTAACGCCCGAAAACTGTCCGTTGCCTCCGTTGAGCTGCTAACACGCCCCACATTTATGCAGGTGGCCAGCACCGAAATTTCGGCGCTACTGGACGAAGTCAAGCGAATGATAGACGCTAACGGTAACGCCGATACGTTGGCTAAACGTATCTCTCTTCTTGCACCCGTTTTGGTTTCGTCTTTAGCGCTACCGTCCGCTGCAGTGGCTGAGTCGGTTCTTGCCTGGGCCAATGGCCTCCAGCCCGCTGAGTGGACCGTGGATCAATTCTGGGACGGGGCGGCGACCAACGATGTGAAGGCCGTTGCCTTTTGCTACGGCCTGGCGCAATTGGCGCTGATTTATCACGCCACAGGTATCAACCCCCAAGCCTTTTCATTGTTTGTAGCCAGTCCTGCTCGGCTCTTGGGTCCTGTGCCAGAGACTGTGGTGTTGCCGCGTGCTTTGGCAACGGTACAAGCGCTGTGTAACTTTAGTGCCTGGCTAAAAAGCCTGGGTGATGGTGCGTCTACCTTACTGGCAGCCTTTGTGGCGGACACCCTCACCCCGGCCGATCTTGCCATTGCGCTGAATGACGATGCGGCAAGGTTCGAGCAGGCTACTGAGCAAGCATTTGCCCAGGCTCAAGCCGCTTCAGACACACAGCTGAGTGCGTGGTCGGAGATCGACGCTGTGTTGCAGTGGGCGGCATTGAGCGCCGCCTTTGGTGTGACACCCGTGAATATCGGGGAGCTGCTTGCGCTGAGCTATGCAGCAGATAATCAGCCGGCATGGGACGACTGGGTGCGCGTTGCAGATGCGTTCTCAGCCGGACTATCGCAAAACGAGACGAAAGGCATGGAGGCGGCTTTGGCCTCCGGACTCAGCGCCGCCCTGTGCGGTTATTTGCTCAAGTCCGGGATGACTGCCCAGTTGGCAAATAGCTCCCGCGAAGGGCTTTATCAATATCTGCTTTTGGACAACCTTAACGGGCCGCAGGTCATGACCTCTCGAGTGGCTGAAGCCATCGTGAGCTTGCAGACATTTATACAACGGACCTTAAGTGCGCCCGAGTCACAAGGTTTCGTGGATAAGGCGACAGTGACGGGTCAATTCTTTACCGACTGGGAACGCTATAACCAGCGCTACAGCACCTGGGCAGGCGCGGCGAAGTTAGTCTACTACCCGGAGAACTACGTTGATCCCACGGTGCGTCTGGGCCAAAGCGGCATGATGAATACGATGCTGCAAACGTTGGGGCAGGCGCAACTCAATACCGATACGGTCGGGGACGCATTCAACACCTACCTCAACAGTTTTGAGGAGGTGGCCAATCTCAGGGTGATCAGTGGCTATCACGACAACCTGGACGTCCACGAGGGGAAGACCTACTTCGTCGGAACTAACCAGAGCGAAGTGCGTGAATTCTACTGGCGCAGCGCGGACGAAGGCCGGCGCGGTGAAGACGGTCAGTTAGCGGCGAACGCCTGGACAGACTGGCGCAAGATAGAGTGTGCCGCACAGCCGTGGGGAGACTGTATCCGGCCAGTGATTTTCAAATCGCGCCTTTATCTTTGCTGGTTAGAGCGAAAAGACGTGACACCGCCTGATGCGTACCGTGCATTGGATAATGCAGGGGTGTTTGAGTACGCCATCAATGTTTCCTACCTGCGTTACGACGGTAATTGGACTTCACCAAAAATTGTTGATGTTACCGATGAGCTAAGCCGGTTCGATCTGGAGAAGACGTCGCTAGGTTTGTATTGCAGTCACTTCCAGAAAGAGGAAGCCATGACGGTATTGGTGTACACCAAAGAACCGGTAAGTGGAGCGTCGGAGGACGCGCCAGACAAGCGTCTACTCTATGTGTATGAAGATATGTCGATAAGTTATAAGGTCTATGATGAGGCGGTAACGTTCGCTGCGTACATTGAACAACAGTTGGACAATGAAAACTCTACTTTCGTCGTCAATGTGTATGCGCAGGCGCTGGATGTTGATAAAAAACTAACCTTTTTCAACAGGCATGAAATGGATTTCGAAATTGTAGGCGATGCTAATAATATAGCTGTTGTGGATGCATCTGGGTTGGACCCTATAATGCTTAGTTTGTCGCCTAGGTTTACAGTTACGAGTAAAGTGACGGGCTGGAAAGCAAGGGTTTTTGTGGAGATCTTATTGGTAAATGGTGATGGATATGAGTTTTTTCATGGTGTCACAACTGACTTTGGTGAGCATCATGTCATACGAGGGGCGAATTTCATTTATATTGTATTTCCTACGACCTTGTCTATGGAAGAGCAGAAGTTCTATGGAAGCTTTTTCGCGTATGATTCTTCCTCGGATATGTTTGTGTCATTAACGCTTGAGGAGATGTATATAAGTTCGGATGGATATGCCATCTATAAGTACGCAGACTTTAGTCCGGGCTCCAATCGTGTACCGATACCTCGTATTGGACTTCTGTATCTTTTTATTATTCCGATAGAATTGGAAGTGTTGCCTGGGTCTGAAGTGACTAGCGGTACCGCTGCTTCACAAGAGGATATTCGCGTAGAAATTACGGGTGGAGGAAGTGCTGCAACTTTTCCGATTACAGATTATGCTGAAGAGCCCGGGGATTTAGGTTGGTTTGAAACCAAGATCTATCAGTTCAAGTTGCTTCAAGTGCCTGTAGCCGGCTCATGGGGCGAGCGTACTGAGATTACGCTGGACGTTAAGTTTAAGGTTCGTGAAAGCGATTACGCCCACTACACACTGCGCCTGTTTCGGCCTTCTCTGGATGTCAAAAATCTCATTCAGCTAAAAACCACTTCTGAAAACGCCCAATACATGCAGATTGATGCATATCGCACGCGCCTCAATACACTGTTTGCACGCCAGTTGGTAGAGAGAGCTGCTGCGGGTATCGATACTATTCTTAGCTACGAGACGCAAGAGATTCAGGAACCACAGCTGGGCGAGGGTTTTTTTGTGACGCTTAATTTGCCCGTCTATGACCAAGCACAACACGGCGATGAGAAATGGGTAAGGATTTATTATCAATCATTTGCTGAGGTTGATGATAACTATCTCGCGTGGTCAGGGAATCTTAGTGATCAGGCTATAACGCCAGTGGAGCTGTTTGTTCCATGCCCTGACCGCGGCTGGTTTGTACCGTCGGATATTCATCTGCGGATACAGTATCAAGGCGCAGACTTCAACAAAGCTAATAACCAAAGCGTTTGGATCGGTTACGTACCTAACGTGAGGGATGTCGATATCGCGAGACCCGGGCGCACGTCGCCTCTTGCTCCGTATATTGTCCACAGCGTTACGGGACGTGATAATAGCACCGTACCGATGGACTTCGCGGGCGGCAACGCCCTGTACTTCTGGGAGCTGTTCTACTACACCCCAATGATGTCGGCGCAACGCTTCCTGCAAGAACAACAATTCACGCTGGCTGATCAATGGTTGCGCTATGTATGGAGCCCATCGGGTTATGTTGTTCGCGGTCAGCATATCGACCGTAACTGGAACGTGCGCCCACTCCAAGAGGACATCAGTTGGAACGACGCTCCACTCAAAGCCGTAGATCCTGATGCCGTGGCGCAAAATGACCCTATGCACTACAAGGTGGCTACCTTCATGCGGGCGTTGGACTTGCTTATTGCTCGAGGCGACTCTGCCTACCGTAAGCTTGAGCGAGATACCCTCACCGAGGCGAAAGTCTGGTACAGCCAGGCTCTGAACCTGCTGGGTGAACAGCCCTACATCCGCGCTAATGCGCAGTGGACTGAGCCATCGCTAGGCGATGCATCCTCTCAGGCATTGGCTGAGCAACACGTGACCGTATTGAGCTTACTGCGCGAGGGGAGAGCCGAAACCCTTAAGGCTATGGCATCTAAAAACACGGCCACTGCAAGTTCATTGTTCCTGCCGGAAGTCAACGAGGTCATGCAGGGCTATTGGTTAACGTTGCGCCAACGCATGTACAACTTGCGGCATAACTTAACGCTGGACGGCCAACCGTTACTGTTGCCGCTGTTTGCCAAGCCGGCCGATCCAAAGGCTTTGCTCAACGCTGCCGTGGCCGCAGAAAGTAGTGGCGGGTCAGAGCTCCCCGTCACCTCTCTCCCTCTTTGGCGGTTTGATCCGATGCTGGAAAGTGCTCGCGGGCTGGTATTTCAACTTATTCAGTTTGGTAATGCGGTGCAGGGCGTGCTCGAGCGCCAAGATGCAGAATCACTGAATGCCTTATTGCAAAACCAGGGCACTGAGTTGATGGCCAGCAGTATCCGCGTACAAGAAGGCATGCTCAGAGATCTGGAGGCCGAAAAAGCGGTCCTTTCTCGCACCAAAGACAGTGCCCAGCTACGATTTGACAGCTACTCGCGCTTATATGATGAAGACCTCAATGCTCGCGAGCGCCTGTCTCTGGATGCACAAAAAAGCGCAAAATCGCTTGCTACCGGAGCCAAGATGGTACACATGACGGCGGCTACTCTGGATCTTGCGCCTAATGTCTTCGGGCTGGCCAATGGGGGGATGAACTTTGGTGCTGTAGGCAACATAGTGGGTCTTGGCATTACCATAGACTCCGACGGTTTGATGATGGACAGTTCCCGCATTTCGCAGGAAGAGATGTACCGTCGCCGGCGTGAGGAGTGGGAGATCCAGCGCAACAATGCAGAAGGTGATATCCATCAGATTGAGGCCCAGCTGGCGGCTCTGGATGTACGCATAGAGTCCGCTGAACTGCAGAAAACTCACCTTGAGATGCAGCAAGGACAAGCACAGGCGCAGTTGGACTTTCTGCAGACCAAGTTTAGTAATAGCGCTCTATACAGCTGGCTGCGTGGTCGTTTGGCAACCATTTACTTCCAGTTTTACGACCTGGCTGTGTCTCGATGCCTGATGGCCGAAAAAGCGTGGCACTGGGAGAGTGGTAAGAGCGATACCTACATTCGCAGTGGTGGATGGCAGGGTACCTGGGCCGGACTTACCTGTGGCGAGGGACTTATGCTCAATCTGGCGCAGTTGGAAACCGCACGGATGAAGTGGTCTAAACGTGCTCTTGAAGTCACACGCACTGTTTCGCTGGCTGATTTTTATCGCAGCACATTGGCAGAAACCGATCAGTTTGAGCTGTCAGCTGCGGTGTCGGCGTTGCTGAACGGTGACACGCCTCCAGAGGGCAGCGCCGAGCGTGTCAGGCTGGACGAAAGCGGCGCGTTAACGGCTTCAATTGCACTGGCGGATCTGAATATAGTTGATGACTACCCCAGCGGGCTGGGAGATCTGCGCCGAATCAAGCAGGTCAGCGTATCACTGCCCGCCTTGTTAGGACCTTATCAGGATGTTCAGGCGGTACTCAATTATACCGGTGTTGTGAACGAGTTACCGCCGGGCTGCGACAACATGGCAATCTCGCGAGGCGTGAATGACAGCGGTCAGTTTCAGCCCGACTTTAATGACCCGCGTTGGTTACCGTTTGAAGGTGCAGATATCAAGGAGGGCAGCATGATAATCAGTTTCCCGCAGGCCGAAACGAAACAGAAGGCGCTGCTGGAAAGCCTGACCGATATCATTTTGCACATCAACTACACGATCCGCTCTCTATAGTCTTCCTGGCTGGACCCGCCTGCAAAGGGGGCGGGTCTTTTGGAGAGTCATGTGAGTGATACGGTGTTAGTGGCATCGCTGCCCCCCCCCCCGTGCTTCTTAGGTCATCATTCGCGGTGCTAGCCGCCTGGCCGTGCGTTTCCAAAAGCTCGCATCAGGTGCTTTGGAATACCATTTGGAGCGCCAATATCCATAGCACTCCAAAAGCGTCGAAACCCTTGTATTTTCTGAATCACAGACACAAAAAAAGACGCCCTGGGGCGTCTTCATTTGCAATTTGGTGGAGCCGGGGGGATTTGAACCCCCGTCCGCCAGTACTCCGCTGTCGGTACTACATGCTTAGCCGTGTCTATTAAGTTAACCCTCAGCGACCCGACGGGCAGGGTGCTTTGGGCGAGTTGTGTAAGTTTTAGTCGCTTCGTCCACAACGTACTAGGCGACGATCCTGTTCTATATGACAATCATTTCGGGTTTACAGGCATCCCCTGATGATTGCTGGAGCCGAAGCTACCAGAAGGAAGGCTAGCACCGTTTACGCGGCGAGAGCGTATTCCCCGTAGGTTTCGTCATTGGCAACTATAGAAAGTTGCAACAGTGGATTTACGAGTTCTGTTACCAACTCGGCATGCACCTAAAGTTTCATCACCGGCGTCGAATCCAAATCGGCCCCGAGACTGCTTTCGCAATCGCTGGGACGCAGTGTACGCCAATTGGCGTGGCACGTCGACCCGTCTGCTGCAATCGTTCAGGCCAGCCTGGGTGGCTGGCCTGCTCGGAGGTTTACTTGGTGCCTTCGCTGCCCGAGCCGGTATTTTTCAGGGAAGTGATGGTCTTGGTGGTGATCTCAACGCATTTTTTCTCGTCGTTCTGCGCTTGGGCCGCTTTGGCGTTCTTCACAGTGGTCTCGAGCATGGTCTTGTTTTCCGGACTCAAGTTGGTGCTGGACGAGGTGTTGGCGTTTTCGATGGTCTTGATGTTTGCGGCGCACAAATCATCGGCGGCAAAAACCGGCGAAGCCAACAGGGCGGCGCTGAGGAACAATCCAGTGAGGGCGGTACGCTTCATGTGTCTCTCCTTGTAACCTGTGGACTCGGTATGGCCGGTGTTTGAGGCCGTCGCCCGAGGGTTTGAAAGCCCGTTTAATAGTTGGGCCTAAAGGATTGACTGTGGTGTAACGCAGGCGTTCTATTTTATTTTCGGAATACTGCGAAATAGCCACATTGCGCATTCAAGCACCAAAATGAGGCGATCTTCGCTTGGAGGTATCGAACGGGTTGAGGCTGGGAGTGGGGCGGGGTATGGGAGTAAAGGGGTCGATATGAAGTGCCAAATATCCGCGTCAGGACATTTGGCACACGCCAGCGCCAGAAGCTAGTCGTCCTTGCCCTTGGAGCGCACGGCACGCTGCAGCTCACGGTCCGAATCGCGTTCGCGTTCGGTGTGACGCTTGTCGTATTCCTTCTTGCCTTTACCCAGCGCAATTTCGCACTTGACCAGGTGCTCCTTCCAGTAAACGGAAAGGGCGACGCAGGCATAGCCTTTCTGCTGAACCGAGCTGGTGAGCTTTTCGAGCTCGCGCTTGTTCAGCAGCAGTTTGCGGGTGCGTGTCGGGTCAGCGATGACGTGTGTGCTGGCAGTCTTGAGAGGCGTGATGTGGCAACCCATCAGCCAGGCCTCGCCATCCTTGAGCAGCACATAACTGTCGACCAGCTGTACCTTGGTGGCACGCAGGCTTTTTACTTCCCAGCCAGACAGGACCAGACCGGCCTCGAACTTGTGTTCGATGAAGTAATCGTGACGCGCTTTCTTATTTTGCGCGATGGTCCCTGTAGGGTGTTTCTTGAGCTTAGCCATAGGGGGCGCATTATAGGCAGTTGCATCAATGTCGGCTACGGGAAAGCGCGTGCTTGAGCACAAAGGTTGAATCCCGGACAATGCGCGATCTTTTTTGGCTGGGCGTTTCGATAATGTCGACGGACAAGGTTTCGGTCCACGGTAGCTGGGCAAGTCGCTGGGTGTTCATCCTGGCTGCTACCGGCTCTGCTGTGGGGCTGGGCAGTATCTGGAAATTTCCGTACATGGTCGGTGCCTATGGCGGCGGTGCATTCGTACTGGTTTTTCTGGCGTGCATCGCGCTGATCGGTATTCCGGTCATGATCGCCGAGACGCTGATTGGTCGTCGTTCCCGGCTCAGTCCTGCGAATGCGCTCAAGACGCTGGCACAGGAAGCGGGGCATTCGCCGCGCTGGTCCTGGGGTGCGTTTGCCGGGATGATCACTGCGCTGCTGATTCTCTCCTTTTATAGTGTGGTGGGCGGCTGGTCGCTGGATTACATCATCGACATGGGGCGCGGCGACTTTCAGGGTGTGTCGCCGGATCAGGTCGGTGCGTATTTCGGTGCGGTGATTGCCGACCCATGGCGTCTGATTCTGTGGCACACCATTTTCATGCTGCTTTCGGCGGTGGTGATCGGCAAGGGGGTCGAGGCCGGGCTGGAGAAAAGCCTGCGCATCATGATGCCGATGCTGTTCCTGCTGATGCTCGCGCTGTTGGGCTATAGCCTGACTACCGGGCATTTCATGGAAGGCGTGCATTTCATGTTCGACTTCAATCCCGAAAAGGTGCTGGATGGCTTGCTGCCCGCGATGGGCCATGCGTTCTTTTCCCTGAGCGTCGGTGTCGGCTCGATCATGGTTTACGGCGCGTATATGACCAAAGGCGCGTCGATCAGCAGCACCGTCGTCGGCATCGCGTTGCTCGATACCTTCGTTTCGCTGTTGGCCGGCCTTGCGCTGTTCCCGATCGTGTTCGCCGCAGGCCTGAACCCCAGCGAGGGGCCGGGCCTGATGTTCGTCACGCTGCCTTATGCATTCGGCAACGTCGCGTTCGGCCAATTGATGGGTATCGTGTTCTTCGTGCTGGTGGCGGTTGCAGCCTGGAGTTCGGCGATTTCGTTGCTTGAGCCGATGGTTGCCTACCTGGTCGAGCGCACCCGTATTCGCCGCGCCTGGGTGACGTTCTGGCTGGCCTTTACCTGCTGGTTTGTGGGCTTGGGCACGGTGTTCTCGTTCAATATCTGGCAGAAAGCCAAGTTTTTCGTGAACGATGGAGGCGCATTCCACCTCTATCAATGGGGCGCATCGACTGGCCTGGACTTCTTCGGAGTCATTGATTTCTTCACTTCGCGGATCATGTTGCCGCTGGGTGGGTTGTGTTTTGTAGTATTCGCTGGTTGGGTGATGGGCCGTGAGACGGTGCGCGACGAATTGTCGATTCGCAGTCCGCTGCTCTTCAACCTGACGTACTTTTTGATGCGCTACGTGGCGCCGCTCGGCATTCTTGTGGTGTTTGCCGCTCAGCTCTGGAAATGACGCTCACATGACTACGCATATACAACGCTCTGCTTTACTGCCGTACCCGGCCGGGTTCCTTTATGACCTGGTCAATGATGTGGCTCGTTATCCCGAGTTCCTGCCGTGGTGCTCGTCCGCTACCGTGGTTGAAGCCAGTGAGGCGCAGATGCGCGCCAGCCTGGAGATCGCCAAGGGCGGTCTGAGCCAGAAGTTCATGACGCGCAACACGCTGGTTCCCGGTGAGTCGATCGTGATGGATCTGGTCGAAGGGCCGTTCGAACAGTTTCACGGTGTCTGGACGTTCAAGCCGCTTGGCGAGAAAGCATGCAAGATCAGTCTGGATCTGTCCTTCGATTATGCCGGCACCATCGTTCGCGCCACGCTGGGGCCGCTGTTCAATCAGGCAGCCAACACGCTGGTGGATGCGTTCTGCCAGCGAGCGAAAGAGCTGCATGGCTGACGCATCGATTCAGATAGAGGTGGTCTACGCCTCAGTGCAGCGCCAGGTATTGAAGACGGTCGATGTCCCGGCCGGCTCTTCGGTAAGTCAGGCGCTGGCACTCAGCGGTATGGACAAGGAGTTTCCCGAGCTGGATCTGAGCCTGTGCGCCGTCGGTATCTTCGGCAAGGTGGTGGCTGATCCTGCTGCGCGGGTGCTGGAGGCGGGTGAGCGGATAGAGATTTATCGTCCGCTGGTGGCCGACCCGATGGAGATCAGGCGTCTGCGTGCCGCCAAGGCGCGTGAGAAAAGAACGCCTACAGGATGAGTTCGGGCTGAACGCTGGCTGAATGGAAGACACAAAAAAGCCCGGCATGCCGGGCTTTTTGTTGGGCGCTTTGGACTACCGGGTGTTGGTGTCCAGCGGCTCCTGAGTCGGGACTGGTACGGTCTCGACGCTGTCCACGTCCTTCTGGATTGTATCCAGCAACGAACCTGGCTTGGCCGGTTCTTCAGGCTGCTGCACTGGCTGGTTCTCTGCCGGGACAGTGGTGTCGCTGTCCTTGCCGAGAATGGCTTCATCGCGGCTGACGCCGGGCATGAAGTCGCCAGACAGGCTCACGAGCTGGTCATTGCCGTTGAATATAAGGCTGACACGCTCCTGCTGGCGTTCACCGCCACCTGGCTGCAGGCTGTACAGGTAATCCCACCGATCGGAGTGGAAAGTGTCGGTCAGCAGGGGGTTGCCCATGATAAACCGTACTTGCCGCCGGGTCATTCCGGGGCGTAACTGGTCTATCATGTCCTGCGTGACGACATTACCCTGCTGGATGTCGATTTTGTAAACCCCGGGGAATGAACAACCGGCGAGTGCGAGCAGTCCCACGAAGGTGAAACTGGTTAGCAAGAGCTTGGTGTTTTGCATCGGTGGGCGACTTCCACTATCTTGGCTGGGACAACGTAAACTCCGATCATACCTGCATTAAGAGAAGCTGCGAAGCAGCGTCTGCGAGAAAGCTGACCATGGTTGAAAATAACGAACTACGTAAAGTAGGACTCAAGGTAACCTTACCGCGGGTCAAAATACTGCAAATGCTCGATTCTGCAGAGCAACGCCACATGAGTGCCGAGGATGTCTACAAGGCTCTCATGGAGGCTAGCGAGGACGTCGGTCTGGCCACGGTTTACCGTGTTCTGACTCAGTTCGAGTCCGCTGGACTGGTGGTGCGCCACAATTTCGACGGCGGTCATGCTGTGTTCGAGCTGGCTGATGGCGGCCACCACGACCACATGGTCAACGTGGAATCGGGTGAGGTGATCGAATTCTTCGACGAAGAAATCGAGAAGCTTCAGAAAGCCATCGTCGAAAGACACGGCTTTGACCTGGTGGACCACAATCTGGTGCTCTACGTCCGTAACAAGAAGGCGTAATCAGCAACAGGGGCGACCGCGGTCGCCTTTGTGCTTTCTATCGCTCAGCTTTTAGCCGTAACGACCATCTTTTTGGCGTGCGCCAGAGATTCCTTGGTCAGGTCGATGCCGCCCAGCATGCGGGCGACTTCCTCTATACATTCAGTCTTGCTGAGCCTGGACACGGCTGTGCGCGTTGCGTCGTTGTCCCGCACCTTATGCACGAACAGGTGCTGATGGCCCTGCGCCGCGACCTGCGGCAGGTGAGTGACGGTCATGACCTGGCCGCGCTCGCCCAGGCGACGCAGCAGTTGCCCCACGATCTCGGCGGTCGGTCCGCCAATCCCCACATCCACTTCGTCGAATACCAGCGTCGGCACCCGCGAGGTTTGCGCAGTGATGACCTGAATCGCCAGGCTGATGCGCGACAGTTCGCCACCCGACGCGACTTTCGCCAGCGCTTTCAATGGCTGGCCGGGGTTGGCGCTGACCAATAGCTCTACCTGCTCCAGGCCGTGAGGCGAGGGTTCTACGCTGGCGTTGGCTTTGAGGTCGATCTGGAAACGGCCGCCGGGCATGCCCAGACGATGAATTTCCTGTTCTACAGCGCTGGCCAGTTTCGTCGCCGAATTGTGACGCAGGTCGCTCAGCTCGCGGGCTTTATCCTGATAGTGCCGCGCGAATGCCTGCACCTCATGCTCCAGCCGTTCGATGGATTCGTCGTTGGCATTCAGCGTTTCTATTTCATCCAGCAGCTTTTGTTGCAGTGTCGCCACTTCGCCTGGCTGGATGCGGTGCTTGCGCGCCAGCGTATAGATAGCATCGAGTCGCTCTTCAAGCTGTTGCAGGCGGGCAGGGTCGGCATCGAAGTGATCCAGAAAGCGATTCAGCTCGCCTACCGCTTCTTCTACCTGTATCTGCGCGCTGGACAGCAGCCCTGTGGCCTCGCTCAGGGCGGACGGGGAATGGTCGACGCTGCCAAGACGATGCAGGCTGGCGGTCAGGGCATTGAGCACGTTGCCGGAATCGCTTTCGCTGCACTGCTCGACCACTTGTCGGCAAATGCTCAACAGGCTTTCGGCGTTGGTCAGGTCCTTGTGTTCCTGTTCGAGCTGTTCGAGCTCGTTTTCGCCCAGGCTCAGGCTTTCCAGTTCTTCGAGCTGATAGCTCAGCAACTGATGACGTGCGCGTTGTTCGTCACCCGAGTTGGAGAGGCGCTCGAGCTCCTGCCGCGTCTGCCGCCAGCGCTGTGCGGCGAGATGGACCTGACGGGCCAGATCGGTCGCGCCCGCGTATTCGTCGAGCAGGCGTCGGTGGGTGTCGGTCTTGAGCAGCGACTGGTGTTCATGCTGGCTGTGAATATCGATGAGCAGTTCGCCCAGTGCCTTCAGGTCGCCCTGAGGGCAAGGTGAGCCATTGATATAGGAGCGTGACCGACCTTCGGCCGTGATGACCCGGCGCAGGATGCAGGGGCCGTCGTTGTCCAGGTCGCGCTCTTTGAGCCAGGTCTGTGCCTCGGGAATATCGCCCAGATCGAACGTGGCCAGGATGTCGGCCTTGTCGGCGCCTGGCCGGACCACGCCGCTGTCGGCACGGTCGCCCAGGGTAAGGCCCAGGGCGTCGAGCATGATCGACTTGCCAGCGCCGGTTTCGCCGGTGATGACGCTCATGCCTCGATCCAGTTCAAGGTCAAGGTGTTCGACAATGGCGTAGTTGTGTACGGAAAGGTGCACCAGCATTGAGCGGCTCCCGGGCTGTTTGTCTGGTTATTTATACAGTGTTTTATTTGTGGCTGACAATGCCCTTGCTTAGCTCGATTTGATCGGTCTGAAGTGGTTTTTAGTCCCTATTGTGTCAATGCGCCATTTTTTGCAGGGCCGGAATCCGGATTATTTGTCAGGGAATGCGTATCTCGATCACACGAAACCCTTGAAGCCGGAAAATCCGATCCCATATAGGTGGGCAGAAGCGCGAATCGGGATCGCGGACGTTTTTAGAGGAGAAGATGTATGGCTGACGAACAGAATCTGGATGCGCAGGCTCAGGATCAGGCTGCCGAGGCGGGCACGGGTGATGAACTGACAACCCGCGTGCAGGTGCTCGAAGAGCAGCTGGCTGCTGCGCAGGACCAATCCCTTCGCGTGGCTGCGGATCTGCAGAATGTCCGCCGCCGTGCCGAACAGGATGTTGAAAAGGCGCACAAGTTTGCGCTGGAAAAATTTGCCGGTGATCTGTTGCCGATCATCGACAGTCTGGAGCGAGGCCTTGATCTGTCCAGTCCGGACGATGAAAGCATTCGTCCGATGCGTGAAGGCATCGAGCTGACCTTGAAGATGTTCCAGGACACCCTCAAGCGTTATCAGCTGGAAGCCATCGATCCGCACGGCCAACCGTTCAGTGCCGACCAGCACCAGGCGATGGCCATGCAGGAAAGTGCCGACGTTGAGCCCAACACGGTGCTCAAGGTATTTCAGAAGGGTTATCAGCTCAATGGTCGCCTGTTGCGCCCGGCCATGGTCGTGGTCAGCAAGGCACCATCGCCTGCAACGCCGTCAATCAACGAGCAGGCTTGAAATCAGCTGTAAGGCCCCCATTTAAAGGTCAAGCGTTTAAGAGCTACCGCACGGTGTAAACGCACTGGCGGCAACCAAATCCAAGTTTTGCAAGTTTCGGGAGAGTCAAAGATGGGCAGAATTATCGGTATCGACCTGGGGACTACCAACTCCTGCGTCTCCATTCTGGAAAACGGTAACGTCAAGGTTATCGAGAACGCCGAAGGTACTCGTACTACGCCTTCGATCATCGCTTATGCGAACGATAACGAGATCCTGGTCGGTCAGTCCGCCAAGCGTCAGGCGGTCACCAACCCGCACAACACGCTGTACGCGGTGAAGCGTCTGATCGGTCGCAAGTTCGAAGAGGATGTCGTTCAGAAAGACATCCAGATGGTCCCTTACAAGATCGTCAAGGCTGACAACGGTGATGCCTGGGTTGAAGTGAATGGCCAGAAAATGGCGCCTCCTCAGATTTCCGCTGAAATCCTGAAGAAAATGAAAAAGACTGCCGAAGACTACCTCGGCGAAGCGGTTACCGAGGCGGTCATCACCGTTCCGGCCTACTTCAACGACAGTCAGCGTCAGGCTACCAAAGACGCTGGCCGTATTGCCGGTCTGGACGTCAAGCGCATCATCAACGAACCTACCGCAGCCGCGCTGGCTTACGGTATGGACAAGGCCAAGGGCGACCACACTGTCATCGTTTATGACCTGGGTGGCGGTACCTTTGACGTCTCGGTCATCGAGATCGCTGAAGTCGATGGCGAGCACCAGTTCGAAGTGTTGGCCACCAACGGCGACACGTTCCTGGGTGGTGAAGACTTCGACATTCGTCTGATCGACTACTTCGTCGACGAATTCAAGAAAGAAAGCGGAATGAGCCTCAAGGGTGACCCGCTGGCCATGCAGCGCCTGAAAGAGGCTGCCGAAAAAGCCAAGATCGAGCTGTCTTCCAGCACCCAGACCGAAGTCAACCTGCCGTACATCACTGCAGACGCAACCGGTCCTAAGCACCTGGTAGTCAAGATCTCCCGCTCCAAGCTGGAATCGCTGGTTGAAGACCTGGTTCAGCGCACTATCGAGCCTTGCCGCATGGCGTTGAAAGACGCGGGTATCGATATCAGCAAGATCAACGACGTGATTCTGGTCGGCGGTCAGACGCGTATGCCGCTGGTTCAGAAGCTGGTGACCGAGTTCTTCGGCAAAGAAGCACGTAAAGACGTCAACCCTGACGAAGCCGTTGCCATGGGTGCTGCCATTCAGGGCGCAGTCCTGGCCGGTGATGTCAAAGACGTTCTGCTGCTGGACGTCAGCCCGCTGACTCTGGGTATCGAAACCATGGGCGGCGTGATGACTGCGCTGATCGAGAAAAACACCACGATTCCTACCAAGAAATCCCAGGTGTTCTCGACGGCCGATGACAACCAGAACGCGGTAACCATCCACGTCCTGCAGGGTGAGCGTAAGCAAGCCGGTCAGAACAAGTCGCTGGGCAAGTTCGACCTGGCCGAGATTCCACCTGCTCCACGTGGCGTGCCACAGATCGAAGTGACCTTCGACATCGACGCAAACGGCATCCTGCACGTTGGCGCGAAAGACAAGGCCACCGGCAAGCAGCAGTCCATCGTGATCAAGGCCAACTCCGGTCTGTCCGAGGAAGAAATTCAGCAGATGGTTCGCGATGCTGAAGTCAACTCCGAAGAAGATCGCAAGTTCGAAGAGCTGGCCTCTGCCCGTAACCAGGGTGATGCGCTGGTCCACTCGACTCGCAAGATGATCGCTGACGCAGGCGACAAGGTCACCGCTGAAGAGAAGACTGCGGTAGAAGCTGCACTGGTTGCTCTGGAAGCCGCTATCAAAGGCGACGACAAGGCTGCCATTGAAGCCAAGGTCGAAGAGCTGTCGAAGGTTTCCGCGCCAATCGCTCAGAAGATGTACGCCGAGCAGGCTGAAAACCCGGACGCTGCGGCCAAGCCAGCTGAAGAAACTGCCAAGGCTGACGATGTCGTCGACGCCGAGTTTGAAGAAGTAAAAGACCACAAGTAAGCGCAGGCTCACTTGAAAGCCGGTTGACCTCTTTCGAGCGCTGACTGGTAGGATGTCGCCGCGCGGGAGCTTGCTCCCGCGTTGGCGTGTCTGGAACAAGCAAAAATTTCGGCGTGTGGAGTTGCTCCGCACGCCACGTGGCAAGATCGCGACGCTCCTGCGTGGCGAATCATTCTGCCGCTTTCTCGGCCGGATGCATCTGGCTGCTGAACGAAGACCAGGATCGTTGAATCGACGTGAGTTGGGTCCGGGCCTGTATGGGGCTCAACGAGTTTGGTGCGGCTCAGGAGAGCCTTCGCCGAACGTCCTCAAGAGTGCGGAAGAATTATGGCAAAGCGTGATTATTACGAAGTGTTGGGAGTGGAGCGAGGCTCCAGCGAGGCGGATCTGAAGAAGGCTTATCGCCGTCTGGCGATGAAGCATCACCCTGACCGCAACCCTGATGACAAAGCATCGGAAGAGCTGTTCAAAGAGGCCAACGAAGCCTACGAAGTGCTTTCCGACGCCAGCAAGCGCGCGGCCTACGATCAGTATGGCCATGCCGGTGTCGACCCGAGCATGGGTGGCGGCGGTGGTTTTGGTGGTGGTGCCGGTGGCGCCAACTTCTCCGATATCTTCGGCGATGTGTTCAGCGACTTCTTTGGTGGCGGCCGTGCCGGTGGCGGCGGTGGTCGTGGCGGCGCTCAGCGTGGCAGCGACCTGCGCTATACGCTGGAGCTGAATCTGGAGGAGGCGGTTCGCGGTACTAACGTGAATATCCGCGTTCCGACGCTGGTCAACTGCAAGCCGTGCGACGGCAGCGGTGCCAAGAAAGGGTCTTCGCCGGTCACATGCCCTACGTGCGGTGGCATTGGTCAGGTGCGCATGCAGCAGGGTTTCTTCTCTGTGCAGCAAACCTGTCCGCGCTGCCATGGCCACGGCAAGATCATTTCCGATCCGTGCGACTCCTGCCATGGCGAAGGCCGCGTCGAAGAGTCCAAGACGCTTTCCGTCAAAGTGCCGCCAGGTGTCGATACCGGTGACCGCATTCGCCTGTCTGGCGAAGGCGAGGCGGGTACCCAGGGTGGCCCGACCGGCGACCTGTATGTCGTGATCAATGTGCGCGAACACGCGATCTTCCAGCGTGACGGCAAGCACCTGTTCTGCGAAGTGCCTATCAGCTTTACCGATGCAGCGCTGGGCGGCGAGCTTGAAGTGCCGACACTCGACGGTCGCGTCAAACTGAAAATCCCCGAAGGTACCCAGACCGGCAAGCAGTTCCGCTTGCGTGGCAAGGGCGTCGCTCCAGTGCGTGGCGGTGGTGCCGGTGACTTGATGTGCCGTGTTGCAGTCGAAACCCCGGTCAACCTGAGCAAGCGCCAGCGCGAGCTGCTTGAAGAGTTCCGCACCTCGCTTGAAAACGACGAATCCCACTCTCCGAAAGCCAGTGGCTGGTTTGAGGGTGTGAAGCGTTTCTTCGGCGATCTGTAAGGCTATCAACGGGAGCAGGGCATGCGACGTATTGCTGTAGTAGGCGCCGCCGGGCGTATGGGCAAGACCTTGATCGAGGCGGTTCAGCAGGCGCCGGGCGCCGGTTTGACCGCCGCTATCGATCGTCCTGACAGCACGCTGGTGGGCGCTGATGCGGGCGAACTGGCTGCGCTGGGTCGTATCGGTGTGCCGCTGTCAGGTGATCTGGCAAAGGTGGCGGACGAGTTCGACGTTCTGATCGACTTTACTCATCCTTCGGTGACGCTGAAAAATCTGGCGTTCTGTCGCAAGGCAGGCAAGGCGATGATTATCGGTACGACAGGCTTCAGTGCGGAAGAGAAGCTGCGTCTGGAAGAGGCGGGCAAAGACATTCCGATCGTCTTTGCTGCCAATTTCAGCGTTGGTGTGAATCTGTGTCTGAAGCTGCTCGACACCGCTGCGCGCGTTCTGGGTGATGAGGTCGATATCGAAATCACCGAGGCGCACCATCGGCACAAGGTCGATGCGCCGTCCGGCACCGCCCTGCGTATGGGTGAAGTGGTGGCCAACGCGCTGGGTCGCGATCTGGAAAAAGTCGCGGTCTACGGTCGTGAAGGCCAGACCGGCGCGCGGGATCGTCAGACCATCGGGTTTGCGACCATTCGTGCCGGTGACGTGGTGGGTGACCACACCGTGCTGTTCGCAGCGGACGGTGAGCGGGTCGAGATCACGCACAAGGCGTCCAGTCGCATGACCTTCGCCAAGGGTGCCGTTCGGGCTGCAATGTGGCTCGACGGCAAGGCGCCAGGGCTTTACGACATGCAGGATGTGTTGGGTCTGCATTGATTTCATACAGGGTCATTCGTGGCCCTGTCGCATTTTCCCGCATTTCAGGCTCATTGGTGGTAGACCAAAATGGGCCTTTTCTGTAAGCTACAACTTTAGTGTGTCCACTAAAAGCGCGCAGATGATTCCATAAGAAAGCGGGGTGACGTAAACACGTCATTCCGCTTTTTTGCAGCCTGCGATCGCCCTTTCAGGTTTTATTTACGGGAGGTCTTCTTGACTAAGCCAGCCATACTCGCCCTTGCTGATGGCAGCATTTTTCGCGGCGAAGCCATTGGAGCCGACGGTCAGACCGTTGGTGAGGTGGTGTTCAACACCGCAATGACAGGCTATCAGGAAATTCTTACCGATCCTTCCTACGCCCAGCAGATCGTTACCCTGACTTACCCGCATATCGGCAACACCGGCACCACTCCTGAAGACGCAGAGTCTGATCGCGTCTGGTCCGCCGGCCTGGTCATTCGCGACCTGCCTCTGGTAGCCAGCAACTGGCGTAACAAGCTGTCCCTCGGTGATTACCTGAAAGCCAATAACGTCGTTGCCATCGCTGGCATCGACACGCGCCGCCTGACCCGCATCCTGCGTGAGAAAGGCGCCCAGAACGGCTGCATCCTGGCCGGCGATAACATCACCGAAGAGGCGGCCATCGCCGCTGCCCGCAGCTTCCCGGGCCTCAAGGGCATGGACCTGGCCAAGGAAGTCTGCACCAAGGACACCTACGAGTGGCGTTCCAGCGTCTGGGATCTGAAAACCGACAGCCACCCTGAAATCGCCGCCTCCGAGCTGCCTTATCACGTGGTCGCCTACGATTATGGCGTCAAGGTCAACATCCTGCGCATGCTGGTCGAGCGCGGTTGCCGGGTAACCGTGGTGCCAGCGCAAATGCCTGCCAGTGAAGTGCTCGCCTACAAGCCGGACGGGGTTTTCCTGTCCAACGGCCCTGGTGACCCGGAGCCGTGCGACTACGCCATCAAGGCGATCAGGGAAGTGCTGGAAACCGACATTCCGGTGTTCGGCATCTGCCTCGGCCATCAGCTTCTGGCGCTGGCCGCGGGTGCCAAGACCGTGAAGATGGGCCACGGCCACCACGGTGCCAACCACCCGGTCCAGGATCTGGACACCGGTGTGGTCATGATCACCAGCCAGAACCACGGTTTTGCGGTGGATGAGGCAACCCTGCCGAGCAACGTTCGCGCCATTCACAAGTCGCTGTTCGACGGCACCCTGCAGGGTATCGAACTGACCGACAAGAGCGCATTCAGCTTCCAGGGTCACCCTGAAGCGAGCCCGGGCCCGAACGACGTCGCGCCTTTGTTCGATCGCTTTATCGAAGCCATGGCCAAGCGCCGCTGACCGGTTGCCTTGAGACTGTAATACGCAGGTGCCCAGGGCGGCCCCGGACTCAGTGTCCGGTCGCTGCCGCCCAGGCCACCTCAGACAAATGTTCAAGACGGCTTGCCGACTGACCTGCGGATTTGAGTGACAACCCATGCCAAAACGTACAGATATTAAAAGCATCCTGATTCTCGGCGCCGGCCCCATCGTGATCGGCCAGGCCTGTGAATTCGACTACTCCGGCGCCCAGGCCTGCAAGGCTCTGCGTGAGGAGGGTTACCGCGTCATCCTGGTGAACTCCAACCCGGCCACCATCATGACCGACCCGGCCATGGCCGACGCCACCTACATCGAGCCGATCAAGTGGCAGACCGTTGCCAAGATCATCGAAAAAGAACGTCCGGACGCACTCCTGCCAACCATGGGCGGCCAGACCGCTCTGAACTGCGCACTGGATCTGGAGCGCGAAGGCGTTCTGGAGAAGTTCGGTGTCGAAATGATCGGCGCCAACGCCGACACCATCGACAAGGCTGAAGACCGTTCGCGCTTCGACAAGGCGATGAAGTCCATCGGCCTGGCGTGCCCGCGCTCCGGCATCGCGCACAGCATGGAAGAAGCCAACGCGGTGCTTGAAAAGCTCGGCTTCCCTTGCATCATCCGTCCGTCGTTCACCATGGGTGGCACCGGCGGCGGTATCGCTTACAACCGTGAAGAGTTCGAAGAAATCTGCGCCCGTGGTCTGGACCTGTCGCCAACCAAGGAACTGCTGATCGACGAATCGCTGATCGGCTGGAAAGAGTACGAAATGGAAGTTGTCCGCGACAAAAAGGACAACTGCATCATTGTCTGCTCGATCGAAAACTTCGACCCGATGGGTGTGCACACCGGTGACTCGATCACCGTGGCGCCGGCACAGACCCTGACCGACAAGGAATACCAGATCCTGCGTAATGCCTCGCTGGCAGTGCTGCGCGAGATCGGCGTTGAAACCGGTGGTTCCAACGTTCAGTTCGGCATCTGCCCGAACACCGGCCGCATGGTCGTGATCGAGATGAACCCGCGTGTATCGCGCTCCTCTGCACTGGCTTCCAAGGCGACCGGCTTCCCGATCGCTCGCGTTGCCGCCAAGCTGGCAGTGGGCTACACCCTTGACGAGCTGTCGAACGAAATCACTGGCGGCAAGACTCCGGCATCGTTCGAACCGTCGATCGACTACGTCGTCACCAAGCTGCCGCGCTTTGCCTTCGAGAAATTCGCCAAGGCCGATGCGCGTCTGACCACTCAAATGAAGTCGGTCGGTGAAGTCATGGCCATCGGCCGTACCTTCCAGGAATCCCTGCAGAAAGCCCTGCGCGGCCTGGAAGTCGGCGTGTGCGGTCTTGATCCGAAGCTGGACCTGAGCCATCCGGAAAGCATGAGCACGCTCAAGCGCGAGCTGACTGTGCCGGGCGCCGAGCGTATCTGGTACGTCGCCGACGCCTTCCGCGCCGGCATGACGGTCGAAGAAATCTTCGCCATGAACATGATCGACCCATGGTTCCTGGTGCAGATCGAAGACCTGATCAAGGACGAAGAGAAGATCAAGACCCTGGGGCTGTCGGCAATCGACCGCGACGTCATGTTCCGTCTCAAGCGCAAGGGCTTCTCCGACGCGCGTCTGGCCAAACTGCTGGGCGTTACCGAGAAGAACCTGCGGACGCATCGTCACAAGCTCGAAGTGTTCCCGGTCTACAAGCGCGTCGACACCTGCGCAGCCGAGTTCGCAACCGACACTGCGTACCTGTACTCGACCTACGAGGAAGAGTGCGAAGCCAACCCGTCGACGCGTGACAAGATCATGATCCTGGGCGGCGGCCCGAACCGCATCGGCCAGGGTATCGAGTTCGATTACTGCTGTGTGCACGCCGCGCTGGCGCTGCGTGAAGACGGTTACGAGACCATCATGGTCAACTGCAACCCGGAAACCGTCTCCACCGATTACGACACCTCGGACCGTCTGTACTTCGAGCCTGTCACCCTGGAAGACGTGCTGGAAATCGTCCGTGTCGAGAAGCCGAAAGGTGTGATCGTCCAGTACGGTGGCCAGACGCCTCTGAAACTGGCGCGTGCTCTTGAAGCCGCTGGCGTGCCGATCATCGGCACCAGTCCCGATGCCATTGACCGTGCCGAAGACCGCGAGCGCTTCCAGCACATGGTCGAGCGTCTGAACCTGCGTCAGCCGCCAAACGCCACTGTGCGCAGCGAAGACGAAGCGATTCGTGCCGCAGCGAAGATCGGTTATCCACTGGTGGTGCGTCCGTCCTATGTACTGGGTGGCCGTGCGATGGAAATCGTTTACCAGGAAGACGAACTCAAGCGTTACCTGCGCGAAGCCGTTCAGGTGTCCAACGACAGCCCGGTGCTGCTGGACCACTTCCTGAACTGCGCAATCGAGATGGACGTCGATGCGGTCTGCGACGGTACTGACGTGGTGATCGGCGCGATCATGCAGCACATCGAGCAGGCGGGTGTTCACTCCGGTGACTCCGCATGTTCGCTGCCGCCTTACTCGCTGCCGGCTCATATCCAGGACGAGATGCGCGAGCAGGTCAAGAAGATGGCGCTGGAACTGGGCGTTGTCGGCCTGATGAACGTGCAGCTGGCGCTTCAGGGCGAAGACATCTACGTCATTGAAGTCAACCCGCGCGCATCGCGTACCGTGCCGTTCGTTTCCAAGTGCATCGGTGTTTCCCTTGCGATGATCGCTGCCCGCGTGATGGCAGGCAAAACCCTGAAAGAGCTGAACTTCACCAAGGAAATCATTCCGAACTTCTACAGCGTGAAAGAGGCCGTGTTCCCGTTTGCCAAATTCCCTGGCGTTGACCCGATCCTCGGCCCGGAAATGAAATCGACCGGTGAAGTGATGGGTGTGGGTGATACCTTTGGCGAAGCGTTTGCCAAGGCCCAGATGGGCGCGAGCGAAGTGTTGCCGACTGGCGGTACCGCGTTCATCAGCGTACGTGACGATGACAAGCCTCTGGTTGAAGCGGTCGCTCGTGACCTTATCAATCTTGGTTTCGAGATCGTTGCCACCGCAGGCACCGCCAAGCTGATCGAAGCGGCAGGCCTGAAAGTGCGTCGCGTCAACAAGGTGACCGAAGGCCGTCCGCATGTGGTCGACATGATCAAGAACGACGAAGTCACTCTGATCATCAACACCACCGAAGGTCGCCAGTCGATCGCGGATTCCTACTCCATCCGTCGCAACGCCCTGCAGCACAAGATTTACTGCACCACTACCATTGCAGCAGGCGAAGCGATCTGTGAAGCGCTCAAGTTCGGTCCGGAGAAGACCGTACGTCGTTTGCAGGATCTCCATGCAGGATTGAAGGCATGATCAAATACCCAATGACCGTCCAGGGCGCTCGCGCCCTGGAAGAAGAGCTGACCCACCTGACCAAGGTGATTCGTCCCAAGTTGAGCCAGGACATCGGTACTGCGCGCGAGCTGGGCGACCTCAAGGAAAACGCCGAATACCATGCTGCCCGCGAGCAGCAGGGGATGGTCGAGGCGCGTATTCGTGATATCGAAGGCCGCATGCAGAACGCTGTGATCATCGACGTCACGACTATTCCGCACACCGGCAAGGTGATCTTCGGCACGACAGTTGAAATCGCCAACGTCGAGACTGACGAAGGCGTGGTGTATCAGATCGTGGGTGAGGACGAAGCGGATATCAAGAAAGGCAAGATTTCAGTGGGCTCGCCCATTGCCCGTGCCTTGATTGCCAAGGAAGAGGGTGATGTCGTTGTCGTGAAAACGCCGAGTGGCGTGATCGAGTACGAAATCATCGAAGTGCGTCATATCTGATGCTGGCGCCCGTGTTTGCGGGCGCTTTCAGCGGCAAAAAAGAGTCAGGGCACGCTTTTGGCGGCCCTGACTTCTGTTTTTATCCGTGTGCGCGGTGGACGTTGGACAGTTGCTTGTTTACCTTTGGGTTCTTGCGATAGATCAACGCCATTTTGCCGATGACCTGAACCAGGTCGGCAGAACCGGCCTTGCACAGTTCTGCGATGGCGCCGACACGGCTTTCGCGGTCGAGGATGTTGAGCTTGATCTTGATCAACTCATGATCGCTCAGTGCGCGTTCAAGCTCTGCAAGTACACCTTCAGTCAAACCATTGTCAGCCACGATCAATACCGGTTTCAGATGGTGGCCAATGGATTTGTATTGTTTCTTCTGCTCTGGAGTGAGCGGCATAATCTGACCTCTGCGTCTGATCTTTTAAAAGCGGCGGCCAGTTTACCCGAGCGAGTCCGGGACCGCCCAGTTAATCACGACTCGTTTATTTTTGAGGTGCCCCGTGGCCCGTTCCAAGACAAGCCATAACTGGCTCAAAGAACACTTCGACGACAAGTACGTCAAAATGGCGCAGAAGGACGGTTACCGTTCGCGTGCCAGTTACAAGCTGCTCGAGATCCAGGAAAAGGACAAACTCATCCGCCCGGGCATGACTGTGATCGACCTCGGCGCAGCACCGGGAGGCTGGTCGCAGGTGACCAGTCGTCTGATCGGCGGTCAAGGTCGTCTGATCGCTTCCGACATCCTTGAAATGGACAGCATCCCCGATGTGACCTTCATTCAGGGGGATTTTACCGAGGATGCGATTCTTGAGCAGATCCTCGAGGCAGTCGGTAATACGCAGGTAGACCTTGTGATTTCCGATATGGCCCCCAATATGAGTGGATTGAGCGCTGTAGATATGCCGCGTGCAATGTTTCTCTGCGAATTGGCGCTCGATCTTGCCGGTCGGGTACTGCGTCCCGGTGGCGATTTTCTGATCAAGGTCTTCCAGGGTGAAGGCTTCGATGTCTACCACAAGGACATTCGCAAGCTGTTCGACAAGGTGCAGATGCGCAAGCCGTCGTCGTCCCGCGACAGGTCACGCGAGCAATACCTGCTGGCTCGCGGCTTTCGCGGCATTGATGGCGCGGCCAGCATCGAACGTTTTTGACAAGGCGCGATAGCTTTTTTCAAATGGCGTTACCGATGCAGCATGACTGAACATTATGTTGTCAAAGTTTCACAAAGGGTTACAGACGGTGTCTGCCGTATCTGTAGGTTCTGTAGTAAGTTAGGCCGGTGAATATCATGCGAGGCACGCTTGCTGCGTGGAGCTTGCTTCAGAGGGTAGCTAATTGAACGATATGGCAAAGAATTTGATCCTGTGGTTGATCATCGCGGCTGTCCTTGTGACGGTGATGAACAACTTCTCCAGCCCGAACGAGCCGCAGAACCTCAACTATTCCGAGTTCATCCAGCAGGTCAAGGATGGCAAGGTCGAGAAGGTTTCTGTTGACGGCTACGTCATTACGGGCAAGCGCAGCGATGGCGACACCTTCAAGACCATCCGCCCGAACATCCCGGACAATGGCCTGATCGGTGATCTGGTCAGCAATAACGTCGTGATCGAAGGCAAGCAGCCTGAGCAGCAGAGCATCTGGACCCAGTTGCTGGTGGCCAGCTTCCCGATACTGGTAATCATCGCGGTGTTCATGTTCTTCATGCGCCAGATGCAGGGCGGGGCGGGCGGCAAGGGCGGCCCGATGAGCTTCGGCAAGAGCAAGGCGCGTCTGTTGTCAGAAGATCAGGTCAAGACGACCCTGGCTGACGTTGCCGGTTGCGACGAAGCCAAGGAAGAAGTTGGCGAGCTGGTCGAATTTCTCCGCGATCCGGGCAAGTTTCAGCGTCTGGGCGGTCGTATTCCGCGCGGCGTGCTGATGGTCGGCCCTCCAGGTACTGGTAAGACGCTGATCGCCAAGGCCATTGCCGGCGAAGCGAAGGTCCCGTTCTTCACGATTTCCGGTTCCGACTTTGTCGAAATGTTCGTGGGTGTTGGTGCGAGCCGCGTTCGCGACATGTTCGAGCAAGCCAAGAAACACGCGCCATGCATCATCTTCATCGACGAAATCGACGCAGTCGGTCGCCATCGTGGCGCCGGCATGGGCGGTGGTCATGACGAGCGCGAGCAGACACTCAACCAGTTGCTGGTCGAGATGGACGGTTTTGAAATGAATGACGGCATCATCGTCATTGCCGCAACCAACCGCCCTGACGTACTGGATCCGGCGCTGCTGCGTCCAGGTCGTTTCGACCGCCAGGTAGTTGTAGGTCTGCCGGACATTCGTGGCCGCGAGCAGATCCTCAAGGTTCACATGCGCAAAGTGCCAATGGGCGAAGACGTCAACCCGGGCGTTATCGCTCGCGGTACGCCGGGCTTCTCCGGTGCGGACCTGGCCAACCTGGTCAACGAAGCGTCGCTGTTCGCTGCTCGCTCCGGCAAGCGCGTTGTAGAGATGAAAGAGTTCGAACTGGCCAAGGACAAGATCATGATGGGCGCCGAGCGCAAATCGATGGTCATGTCCGATAAGGAAAAGCGCAACACGGCTTACCACGAGGCGGGTCACGCTATCGTTGGTCGTCTGGTGCCAGAGCATGATCCGGTCTACAAGGTCTCCATCATCCCGCGCGGTCGTGCGTTGGGTGTGACGATGTTCCTGCCGGAAGAAGACCGTTACAGCCTGTCCAAGCGTGCGTTGATCAGCCAGATCTGCTCGCTGTACGGTGGTCGTATTGCGGAAGAAATGACCCTGGGCTTCGATGGCGTCACAACCGGTGCCTCCAATGACATCATGCGTGCCAGCCAGATCGCCCGCAACATGGTCACCAAGTGGGGTCTGTCTGAAAAGCTCGGCCCGCTGATGTACTCGGAAGATGAAGATGCAGGTTACCTGGGTCGCGGCGGAAGCCAGAACTCCAGTGTTTCCGGTGATACTGCCAAGCTTATCGACTCCGAAGTGCGCAGCATCATCGACCACTGCTATGGCACCGCCAAGCAGTTGTTGACGGACAATCGCGACAAGCTGGAAGCGATGGCCGACGCGCTGATGAAGTATGAAACCATTGATGCCGACCAGATCGACGACATCATGACCGGTCGTACTCCGCGTGAGCCGCGTGACTGGGGTGGAGGTTCGGGTACCAACGGTACTCCGATCACGCCTGACCCTCGTCCGGAAACTCCGATTGGCGGCCCTGCTGCCGAGCACTAAGGTCTGACATGACATCTGCGCTGTACCCAACCCGGTTGCCTTGCGGCAACCGGGTTCTTGATTTGGCCCATACGCACGTGATGGGCATCCTCAATGCAACCCCGGACTCATTTTCCGATGGCGGCCGCTACAGCCAGCTCGATGCGGCGCTGCGTCACGCCGAGGCAATGGTGCAGGCTGGCGCGACGCTTATCGATATCGGTGGCGAGTCAACGCGTCCAGGCGCGCGTCCTGTCTCTGCGTCGGAAGAGGTCGAGCGTGTGGCCCCGCTGGTCGAGGTCATCGCGCGCGAGCTGGATGTGATCATCTCGGTGGATACCTCCACGCCTGAGGTCATGCTGGCGACGGCTGGCCTGGGTGCCGGGCTCATCAACGACGTTCGCTCGCTGCAGCGCCCAGGCGCGCTTGAGGCGGCCGCAAGCACCGGTTTGCCGGTCTGTCTCATGCATATGCTGGGCGAGCCCGGAACCATGCAGAATGACCCGCACTACGATGACCTGGTGGGCGAGGTCTGTGCCTTCCTGGCTGAGCGCATGAAGCAGTGCGTCGCTGCAGGCATCGGTCAGCAGCAGATCATTCTCGATCCGGGCTTTGGCTTTGCCAAGACACTGGAGCACAATCTGAGCCTGTTCAAGCATATGGAAGCGCTGCATGCGCTCGGCCGGCCTTTGCTGGTGGGTGTTTCGCGCAAGAGCATGATCGGTGCTGTGCTGGGGCGTCCCGTCGACCAGCGTCTGTCCGGCGGGCTCGCCCTGGCGGTTCTGGCGATGGCCAAAGGGGCAAGAATTCTACGTGTGCATGATGTCGCCGAAACGGCTGACGTGATGCGCATGATCGCAGCTGTCGAAGCAGCTGAATAACAACAGTGGGGCATCCATGACTACCAGAAAATATTTCGGAACCGACGGCATTCGCGGTCGTGTAGGGCAATTCCCGATCACTCCCGAGTTCATGCTGAAACTGGGTTGGGCCGCCGGCATGGCTTTCCGCAAGATGGGCGCCTGCCGGATTCTCGTCGGCAAGGACACGCGCATCTCCGGCTACATGTTCGAGTCGGCCCTCGAGGCCGGCCTCTCCGCTGCGGGCGCTGACGTTCTCTTGCTGGGCCCGATGCCGACACCGGCCATCGCCTACCTGACACGTACCTTCCATGCCGAGGCTGGCATCGTCATCAGCGCCTCGCATAACCCGCACTACGACAACGGCATCAAGTTCTTCTCCGGTCAGGGCACCAAGCTGCCTGACGAGATCGAAATGATGATCGAAGAGCTGCTCGACGCACCGATGACCGTGGCTGAGTCCGAGAACCTCGGCAAGGTCTCGCGGATCAACGATGCGGCCGGGCGTTACATCGAATTTTGCAAAAGCAGCGTGCCTACCAGCACCGACTTCGCCGGCCTCAAGGTCGTCATCGACTGTGCCCACGGTGCGACCTACAAGGTGGCGCCCAACGTATTTCGTGAGCTGGGCGCACAGGTCGTGGTGCTTTCCGCGCAACCTGACGGGCTCAACATCAACAAGGACTGTGGCTCCACGCACATGGAAGCCCTGCAGGCGGCCGTGCTTGCCGAGCATGCGGACATGGGCATCGGTTTCGATGGTGACGGCGACCGCGTGTTGATGGTCGATCACACCGGGACCATCGTCGATGGCGACGAGTTGCTTTACATCATCGCCCGCGACTTGCATGAGCGTGGCCGCTTGCAGGGCGGCGTCGTCGGCACACTGATGAGCAACCTGGGGCTTGAACTGGCCCTGGCCGAGCAGGGCATTCCTTTTGTTCGGGCCAATGTCGGCGACCGCTACGTGATCGCCGAGCTGCTCGAGCGCAACTGGCAGATCGGCGGTGAAAACTCCGGTCATATCGTCTGTTTCCAGCACGCCACCACCGGTGACGCGATTATCGCCTCATTGCAGGTGATACTGGCTCTGCGCCGCAGTGGTGTAAGTCTGGCCGAAGCGCGTCTGAAATTGCGTAAGTGCCCGCAAATCCTGATCAACGTGCGCTTCGCCGGGTCGGGTGTAGACCCGGTTTCGCATCCGTCGGTCCAGGAAGCCTGCGCCCGCGTCACCGAGCAGATGGCCGGGCGTGGCAGGGTGCTGCTGCGCAAATCGGGTACCGAGCCGTTGGTGCGCGTTATGGTCGAAGGCGAGGACGAAACGCAGGTCAGGGCGTACGCCGAAGAACTCGCAAAACTGGTTACTGAAGTTTGCGCCTGATTTCGGCTTGCCAGTGTCTGAACTGTTGGGTAACATCTGCGCCCACTTTGACCCACGAGGTGTAGCATGCGTCGCCCAATGGTAGCTGGTAACTGGAAAATGCACGGTACCCGCGCCAGCGTCGCTGAGCTGATCGAGGGTTTGTACAAGCAGTCGTTGCCAGGCAGCGTCGATATCGCCGTGATGCCTCCCAGTCTGTTTACCTGTCAGGTGGTCGAAGGGCTCAAGGCAACGTCGATCATCGTTGGTGCGCAGGATGCAGCCATTCAGGCTGAGCAGGGCGCGCTGACGGGTGAAGTTGCATCGAGCCAGCTGGCTGATGCAGGTTGCAAGCTGGTACTTGTCGGGCACTCCGAGCGTCGTCAGTTGATTGGCGAACAGGATGATGTTCTGAACAAGAAGTTTGCGGCGATCCAGGCGAAAGGTCTGACACCTGTGCTTTGCGTAGGTGAAACCCTGGAAGAGCGCAAGGCAGGGCAAACGCTTGAAGTGGTAGGGCGTCAGCTGGACAGTGTCATCGCCGAGTTTGGCGTCAATGCACTGGTCAACGCCGTCATTGCCTACGAGCCGGTCTGGGCCATTGGCACCGGATTGACTGCTTCGCCTCAGGAAGCGCAGGAAGTGCACGCAGCCATCCGTGCGCAACTGGCAAAAGAGAATGCCGAAGTCGCACAAGGCGTGCGACTTCTCTATGGCGGCAGCGTGAAGGCGGCCAATGCGGTCGAGCTCTTCAGCATGCCGGATATCGATGGGGGGCTCATTGGTGGAGCTTCCCTGAATGCAGATGAGTTCGGTGCGATCTGTCGCGCCGCGGGAAACTGAAAAAATGCTGGAAACAGTCGTAATCGTTTTTCACCTGTTGGGCGCTCTGGGCGTTGTCGCTCTGGTATTGCTGCAGCAGGGTAAAGGTGCCGACGCAGGCGCGTCGTTCGGAGCAGGTGCATCAAATACTGTCTTCGGAGGTCAAGGAACCTCTACCTTTCTCAGTAAGTTTACTGCTATACTTGCGGCATGTTTTTTCATAACCAGCTTGGGGTTAGGTTACTTTGCTAAAGAGAAAGCTCAACAGCTGACTCAGGTAGGTTTGCCAGACCCTGCAGTACTGGAAGTGAAGCAAAAGCCGGCAGCAGATGATGTACCGGTTCTCGAAGGGCAAAAGCCAGCCGCTGTTCCAGCTGGCGTACCTCAAGCCCCAGAGAAGAAGTAATACAGAATTCGGCGATGTTCGTGAGGTCGCCAAAAAGAGTTGTAATGCCGAGGTGGTGGAATTGGTAGACACGCAACCTTGAGGTGGTTGTGCCCATAGGGTGTAGGGGTTCGAGTCCCCTTCTCGGTACCAATTAACAGGAGAGCCCGCACTAGCGGGCTTTCTTGTAGGTGGATGTTGGATTGACCCAGCAATGGATCGGTCGTATACTTCCGCCCCAGCTTTGTCGCGGGGTGGAGCAGTTTGGTAGCTCGTCGGGCTCATAACCCGAAGGTCGTTGGTTCAAATCCAGCCCCCGCAACCAGTTTTAGCGGAGCCCCTTTTAAGGGGCTTTTTGTTAGCTGGACAGTACATGACGTCGATGTTCAGCGGCGTTTTCAGGGATGGGCTTTTGCCCATTTTTTTATTTCTAAAGCATGCACGAGGGGGTTCAGGTGTCGAGCAAGCTAGAACAGTTGCAGGACTTGTTGGCCCCAGTGGTCGTGGCCCTTGGCTACCAATGCTGGGGAATCGATTTCAGTTCCCAGGGCAAGCATTCGGTGCTGCGCATTTATATCGACAAGGAAGGGGGCGTTCTGGTCGACGACTGTGCAATCGTCAGTCGCCAGATCAGCGGTGTGTTGGACGTAGAAGATCCAATCAGCACCGAGTACACCCTCGAAGTATCTTCTCCTGGCATGGAGCGCCCGCTGTTCACTATTGAGCAGTTTGCTTCGTACGCCGGGGAACAAGTGAAAATAAAGCTGCGTTCACCTTTCGAAGGTCGACGCAACTTTCAAGGCCTTCTCCGCGGGGTGGAGGAGCAGGATGTCGTGGTGCAGGTTGAAGACCATGAGTTCCTGTTGCCGATCGACATGATCGACAAGGCCAACATTATTCCCACGTTTGACTGAGACGTGCCGGTTACTGCGGATCCCGCGGATCCAATGGCTTGCGAAAGGCGAGGCGTACGATGAGCAAAGAAGTACTGCTGGTTGTTGAGTCGGTGTCCAATGAAAAGGGCGTTCCGGCAAGTGTCATTTTTGAAGCGCTGGAGCTGGCTCTGGCCACTGCTACCAAGAAACGTTTTGAAGATGAAGTAGAACTGCGTGTAGAGATCAATCGCCAGACAGGCAACTACGAGACTTTCCGTCGCTGGACAGTTGTCGAAGACGAAGATCTGGACGATCCTGCTTACGAATTGGCGGTGGATCAGGCCCAGGCGAAAAAGCCGGGTGCTGTTGCAGGCGACCTGATCGAAGAAAAAATCGATTCCATCGAATTCGGTCGTATCGCTGCGCAGACCGCCAAGCAAGTCATTGTGCAGAAAGTTCGCGAAGCCGAGCGTGCTCAGGTAGTCGACGCCTACCGCGAGCGTCTGGGTGAAATCATTTCTGGTACTGTTAAAAAGGTTACACGTGACAATGTCATCGTTGACCTGGGTAACAATGCCGAAGCCTTGCTGGCTCGTGAAGACATCATTTCCCGGGAAACTTTCCGGGTCGGTGTTCGCGTCCGTGCTCTGCTGAAGGAAATTCGCACCGAAAACCGTGGCCCTCAGCTGATCCTGTCGCGTACTGCGCCAGAGATGCTGATCGAGCTTTTCCGCATCGAAGTGCCGGAAATTGCCGAAGGTCTCATCGAGGTGATGGCTGCCTCCCGTGACCCGGGTTCTCGTGCGAAAATCGCTGTTCGCTCCAAGGATAAACGAATCGACCCGCAAGGTGCCTGTATCGGCATGCGCGGTTCGCGAGTTCAGGCTGTTTCCGGCGAGCTGGGTGGCGAGCGTGTGGATATCGTTCTTTGGGACGATAACCCGGCGCAGTTCGTGATCAATGCAATGTCCCCTGCAGAAGTAGCGGCAATCATCGTAGATGAAGACGCGCATGCAATGGATATCGCAGTGGGAGCGGACAACCTGGCCCAGGCTATTGGTCGTGGCGGTCAGAACGTGCGTCTGGCAAGTCAACTGACTGGCTGGACCCTGAACGTAATGACCGAATCGGACATCCAGGCCAAGCAGCAAGCTGAAACCGGTGACATCCTGCGCAATTTCATCGAAGAACTCGAAGTCGATGAAGAATTGGCACAGGTGCTGGTTGATGAAGGCTTCACCAGCCTGGAAGAGATTGCCTACGTACCGTTGGAAGAAATGCTCAACATCGACGGCTTTGACGAAGACATCGTCAACGAGCTTCGCGCTCGTGCCAAGGATCGTTTGTTGACTAAAGCCATCGCTACAGAGGAAAAGCTGGCAGACGCCCATCCGGCCGAAGACCTGCTCTCGCTTGAGGGTATGGACAAGGATTTGGCGATGGAACTGGCGGTGCGCGGCGTAATTACCCGCGAAGACCTGGCCGAGCAGTCTATAGATGACCTGCTCGACATCGACGGCATTGACGATGATCGTGCCGGCAAGTTGATCATGGCCGCCCGAGCCCACTGGTTCGGGTAATTGGGCGCGGCCTGAGGAGAGAAGTGCATGACGCAAGTCACGGTGAAAGAACTGGCCAAAGTGGTCGACACACCGGTAGAGCGCCTGTTACAGCAGATGCGTGAGGCAGGTCTGCCGCACACCGCCGCCGAGCAAGTTGTGACCGATAACGAAAAACAAGCCTTGTTGACGCACCTGAAAAGCGGTCACAAGGCCAAGGTGGAAGAGCCTCGCAAGATTACCTTGCAGCGCAAGACCACCAGCACCCTGCGCGTTGCTGGCAGCAAGAGCATCAGCGTTGAAGTGCGCAAGAAGAAAGTCTTTGTGCAGCGTAGCCCGGAAGAGATCGAAGCCGAGCGCAAGCGCGAGATGGACGAACGCCGTGCGGTAGAAAATGCCGCTCGTCAAAAGGCTGAAGAAGAAGCCAAGCGTCGCGCTGAAGAAGATGCGCGCAATCAGCCTGCTGCAAGCCAGCCAGCTTCGGCTGCTGCCGAGCCTGTTGCTGCCGCCGAGCCTGTGCGTGAAGCATCGCCAGCCGCTGCTCCGGCACCGGCCAGCGCAGCGCCTTCTGCCGATGCTCGCAAGCGTGACGAACAACGTCGCCCTGACAAGCCTCGTGCTGACGACCGCAACGCCCGTGGCGGCGACGGCGAGCGTAAAAACGCTCCGCATCGCGCTTCGGTCAAGGAGAAGGCTCCGGCCCCTCGCGTTGCTCCTCGCACTACCGACGAAGAAAGCGACAGCTTCCGTCGTGGTGGTCGTGGCAAGGGCAAGCTGAAGAAGCGCAATGCGCATGGTTTCCAGAGCCCTACCGGCCCGGTCATCCGTGACGTTGCCATTGGCGAGACCATCACTGTCGGCGAATTGTCGGCACAGATGTCGGTCAAGGCTGCTGAAGTCATCAAGTTCATGTTCAAGATGGGCACCCCGGTGACCATCAACCAGGTACTGGATCAGGAAACTGCCCAGTTGATCGCCGAAGAGCTGGGCCACAAGGTCACGCTGGTCAGCGACAACGCCCTGGAAGATTCCCTGGCCGAATCGCTGAAGTTCGAAGGTGAGTCGTTCTCCCGTGCACCGGTTGTGACCGTAATGGGCCACGTCGACCACGGTAAGACCTCGCTGCTCGACTACATTCGTCGTGCCAAGGTTGCAGCTGGCGAAGCCGGCGGCATCACCCAGCACATCGGTGCCTACCACGTTGAAACCGAACGCGGCATGGTCACGTTCCTCGACACCCCTGGTCACGCCGCGTTTACCGCCATGCGTGCCCGCGGTGCCAAGGCAACGGATATCGTGATTCTGGTTGTTGCAGCTGACGACGGCGTGATGCCTCAGACCATCGAAGCTGTTCAGCATGCTGTTGCGGCTGGCGTTCCGCTGGTTGTTGCGGTGAACAAGATCGACAAGCCTGGTGCTGACCTCGATCGTATCCGCAGCGAGCTGTCGGTCCATGGCGTGACGTCCGAAGAGTGGGGCGGTGATACGCCTTTCGTTTCGGTCTCCGCGAAGATGGGTACTGGCGTCGACGAATTGCTGGAAGCTGTTCTGCTGCAGGCCGAAGTCCTGGAACTCAAGGCAACCCCGTCGGCCCCTGGTCGTGGTGTTGTTGTCGAGTCCCGTCTGGACAAGGGCCGTGGTCCGGTCGCTACTGTTCTGGTTCAGGACGGTACGCTGCGTCAGGGCGACATGGTTCTGGTCGGTTCGAACTTCGGCCGCATCCGCGCCATGCTCGACGAGAACGGCAAGCCGGTCAAAGAAGCAGGTCCTTCCATCCCTGTCGAGATCCTCGGCCTGGACGGTACACCGGACGCTGGCGACGAGATGAGCGTGCTGTCGGACGAGAAGAAAGCCCGTGAAGTGGCTCTGTTCCGTCAAGGCAAGTTCCGCGAAGTCAAACTGGCCCGTGCTCACGCTGGCAAGCTGGAAAACATCTTCGAGAACATGGGTCAGGCAGAGAAGAAGACGCTCAACATCGTCCTCAAATCTGACGTACGCGGCTCCCTCGAAGCGTTGAACGGCGCCTTGAACGGCCTGGGTAACGACGAAGTGCAAGTGCGCGTGGTCGGTGGCGGTGTCGGTGGTATCACCGAGAGCGACGCCAACCTGGCACTGGCCTCCAACGCTGTACTGTTCGGCTTCAACGTGCGTGCCGATGCTGGCGCGCGCAAGATCGTCGAGCAGGAAGGTCTGGACATGCGTTACTACAACGTGATCTACGACATCATCGAAGACGTCAAGAAAGCCCTTACCGGCATGCTTGGCAGCGACGTCCGGGAGAATATCCTGGGTATCGCCGAAGTCCGCGATGTGTTCCGTTCGCCGAAATTCGGCGCGATCGCAGGGTGTATGGTTCTGGAAGGCACTGTCTACCGTAACCGTCCGATTCGTGTTCTGCGCGAAGACATCGTTATCTTTGAAGGCGAGCTGGAATCCCTGCGCCGCTTCAAGGACGACGCTGCCGAAGTACGTGCAGGCATGGAATGCGGTATCGGCGTCAAGAGCTACAACGACGTCAAGGTCGGTGACAAGATCGAAGTCTTCGAGAAGGTCCAAGTGGCTCGCAGCCTCTAAATCGCGAGCTTCAGGAGTCATGGTGGGAGCCTCGCATGCAAATGCCCTGCTTTCCCCATGGGCTCTAAACGCAACGCCCGGTCTGGCAATTGTCAGGCCGGGCGTTTGCCGCTTTCAGACTGTCAGGGTTTGGTCCCGGATCAGTAACAGGTAACAAGCATGGCAAAAGAATACAGCCGTACCCAACGTATCGGCGATCAGATGCAGCGCGAACTGGCGCAGCTGATCCGTCGCGAAATCAAGGACCCACGTGTGGGTCTGGTCACCATCACCGCCGTAGACGTCAGCCGTGACGTGGGTCATGCGAAGATTTTCATGACCGTCATGGGCCAGGACAGCGCGGAAGAAATCGCGCAGACCATCAAGGTGCTCAACGCTGCCGCAGGTTTCCTGCGTATGCAGCTGGCCCGCGAAATGAAGCTGCGCAGCGTGCCTCAACTGCATTTCCACTATGACGAAAGCGTCGTACGTGGCGCGCATCTCTCGGCACTGATCGAGCGTGCCGTGGCAGAAGACGGTCAGCATCAGGAAGGCCCTGCATCGGCGGATGCAAAGCCTGAAAGTACCGAGGAATAAAGAGTGGCTCAGGTCAAGCGTATACGCCGCAATGTCAGCGGGATCATCCTGCTCGACAAGCCACTGGGTTTCACTTCCAACGCCGCTCTGCAAAAGGTTCGCTGGCTGCTCAATGCCGAGAAAGCCGGGCACACCGGCAGCCTTGATCCTCTGGCAACGGGTGTTCTGCCGTTGTGCTTTGGTGAAGCGACCAAGTTCTCTCAGTACCTGCTCGATTCGGACAAGTCCTACGAGACCCTGGCGCAACTGGGCAAGACCACTACCACTGCCGACTCTGAAGGCGAGGTTTTGCTCACGCGTCCGGTGACCGTTGGTCGCGACGATATCGAAGCGGCTCTGCCGCATTTTCGTGGACAAATCAGCCAGATACCTCCCATGTACTCGGCCCTCAAGCGTGATGGCCAGCCACTTTACAAGCTGGCACGTGCAGGGGAAGTAGTGGAGCGCGAGCCCCGTTCTGTTACTATTGCGCGCCTGGAATTACTTGCTTGCGAAGGCGACACGGCACGTCTGTCCGTCGATTGCAGCAAAGGCACCTATATCCGCACGCTGGTCGAGGATATCGGTGAGAAGCTTGGTTGTGGTGCTTACGTCGCAGAGCTGCGTCGTACCCAGGCCGGGCCTTTCACGCTGGCTCAGACAGTGACGCTGGAAGAGCTCGAGCAGGTGCATGCCGACGGCGGCAATGAAGCGGTTGACCGTTTCCTGATGCCATCGGACAGCGGTCTGCTGGACTGGCCGCTGTTGAAGTTTTCGGAACACAGTTCGTTTTACTGGTTGCATGGTCAGCCAGTACGCGCGCCGGACGCACCGAAATTCGGTATGGTTCGCGTGCAGGATCACGAAGGTCGCTTCATCGGTATCGGTGAAGTCGCCGAAGACGGGCGCATTGCGCCGCGTCGCCTGATTCGGTCAGAGTGACCGAAACCAGTCCAGCCGTCGGCTTGCCGGCGAGTGGGGTGGAACGAGGATGGCTGTCAACAGGCACGGTCATACCTCATTTTTTAATACGAGGATCTGTCCTCGGCCTGTTGGAAACGTTTCTCCGGAAGCGCTTCCTTGCACAAAAGGATTGCCCACATGGCACTCAGCGTTGAAGAAAAAGCTCAGATCGTAACCGACTACCAGCAAGCTGTTGGTGATACTGGTTCGCCAGAAGTGCAAGTTGCACTGCTGACCGCCAACATCAACAAACTGCAAGGCCACTTCAAGGCCAACGGTAAGGACCACCACTCGCGTCGTGGTCTGATCCGTATGGTAAACCAGCGTCGCAAGCTGCTGGATTACCTGAAAGGTAAGGACGTTAGCCGTTACAGCGCCCTGATCGGTCGTCTGGGTCTGCGTCGCTAATAACGACGTTGCTAGAGGTTGGTTGTCTGTCACGATCCGTCGGGTTTTCCCGGTGGTTCTGGCAGGCTCCCAGCCTCAAGTTTTATCTGGGCTGTGGAAGGGGCCGATTCCCCACGCTGCCCAAGAATTCGCAAGAAACCAGTTCCCCAAGAGCCACAAAGAAAGGTAGGAAACCGTGAACCCGGTAATCAAAAAGTTTCAGTTCGGTCAATCGACCGTAACCCTCGAGACAGGCCGTATCGCCCGTCAAGCCTCTGGTGCAGTATTGGTCACCGTTGACGACGACGTCAGCGTACTCGTGACTGTGGTCGGCGCCAAACAGGCTGACGCTGGCAAAGGCTTCTTCCCTCTGTCCGTGCACTACCAGGAAAAAACCTACGCTGCCGGCAAGATTCCTGGTGGTTTCTTCAAGCGTGAAGGCCGTCCTTCCGAGAAAGAAACCCTGACTTCGCGCCTGATCGACCGTCCGATCCGCCCGTTGTTTCCAGAAGGCTTCATGAACGAAGTGCAGGTCGTCTGCACCGTCGTCTCCACCAGCAAGAAAATCGATCCGGACATCGCTGCGATGATCGGTACTTCGGCTGCCCTGGCCATCTCCGGTATCCCGTTTGACGGTCCGGTCGGTGCTGCCCGCGTTGCTTTCCACGAAAGCACCGGCTACCTGTTGAACCCGACTTACGAGCAGCTGCAGGCTTCGAGCCTGGACATGGTCGTTGCCGGTACTTCCGAAGCCGTTCTGATGGTCGAGTCGGAAGCCAAAGAGCTGACCGAAGACCAGATGCTGGGCGCCGTGCTGTTCGCGCATGACGAGTTCCAGGTCGTGATCAACGCCATCAAGGAACTGGCTGCCGAAGCCGCCAAGCCTACCTGGGCCTGGCAGCCGAAGCCTGAGGCGACTGAACTGCTGGGCGCTATCCGCTCCGAGTTCGGCGAAGCGATCTCCCAGGCTTACACCATCACCGTCAAAGCCGACCGTTATGCGCGTCTGGGCGAGCTGAAAGATCAGATCGTTGCCAAACTGGCCGTGGAAGAAGGCAGCCCGTCTGCCAGCGAAGTCAAAGCCGCTTTCGGCGAAATCGAATACCGCACCGTTCGCGAAAACATCGTTAACGGCAAGCCGCGTATCGATGGCCGTGACACGCGCACCGTTCGTCCTCTGAACATCGAAGTCGGCGTTCTGCCGAAGACTCACGGTTCGGCACTGTTCACCCGTGGCGAAACTCAGGCGCTGGTCGTTGCCACGCTGGGTACTGCACGTGACGCACAGCTGCTCGATACCCTCGAAGGCGAGAAAAAAGACCCCTTCATGCTGCACTACAACTTCCCTCCGTTCTCGGTGGGCGAGTGTGGTCGCATGGGCGGTGCAGGTCGTCGTGAAATCGGTCACGGCCGTCTGGCCCGTCGCAGTGTCCAGGCCATGCTGCCAGGCGCTGACGTGTTCCCGTACACCATCCGTGTCGTGTCGGAAATCACCGAGTCCAACGGCTCCAGCTCCATGGCTTCGGTCTGCGGTGCTTCCCTGGCTCTGATGGACGCTGGTGTGCCGATGAAGGCGCCGGTTGCCGGTATCGCCATGGGTCTGGTCAAGGAAGGCGAGAAGTTCGCCATTCTGACCGACATCCTGGGTGACGAAGACCACTTGGGCGACATGGACTTCAAGGTAGCCGGTACCTCCAAAGGTGTTACCGCGCTGCAGATGGACATCAAGATCAAAGGCATCACCGAAGAAATCATGGAGATCGCCCTGGGCCAGGCCCTGGAAGCTCGCCTGAACATCCTCGGCCAGATGAACCAGATCATCGGTCAGTCGCGTAACGAACTGTCGGCCAACGCTCCGACCATGATCGCGATGAAGATCGACACCGACAAGATCCGTGACGTGATCGGCAAGGGTGGCGCAACCATCCGTGCCATCTGCGAAGAGACCAAGGCTTCGATTGACATCGAAGACGACGGCTCGATCAAGATCTTCGGCGAGTCCAAGGAAGCGGCTGAGGCAGCACGTCAGCGCGTTCTGGGCATCACCGCAGAAGCGGAAATCGGCAAGATCTACGTCGGCAAGGTTGAGCGCATCGTCGATTTCGGCGCATTCGTCAACATCCTGCCGGGCAAGGACGGTCTGGTTCACATCTCGATGCTGAGCGATGCTCGCGTAGAGAAAGTGACCGACATCCTCAAAGAAGGTCAGGAAGTCGAAGTACTGGTACTGGACGTGGATAACCGCGGCCGTATCAAGCTGTCGATCAAGGACGTAGCCGCAGCGAAAGCGTCGGGCGTCTGATTGATCTGAGCGGCATGTGAAAAAGGGACTCTTCGGAGTCCTTTTTTTATGAGCGCAATTAGAGGCTTACACATGGAGCATGCAAACTGCTCGGTGCAAACATGCATCTTGCAAGCCCGGGTTTGCACGAACGGGCAATCTGCACGACTCAGCAAAATAGATAAAAACATAAGCAATTGATTTTAAAGGTTATTTTGACTGTCTCATTTTTGGCACACCGCTTGCGATATACCTGTTAACCCTGCCACCGCATGCTGGTGCAGATTTTGAGAAAAACAGGAGTTATCGTATGAAGAAGTTCGCTATTGCCGCTGCTACCGCTACTGCCCTGACTCTGACCATGGCCAACGCTGCTTTCGCACAGACCTCGGCTCAAGCGCCAATGGTTCTGGCAGCTAACACCACTACTCAAGAAGTCAAAGAAGATACTTCTGACACTTGGATCACCACCAAAGTCAAAGCTGATCTGGTAACCGAGAAAGGCATCCCTGGCACCGACATCAAGGTTGAGACCAACAAAGGCGTGGTTTCCCTGTCCTCCATGGTAAAAGTGACTGAAGCTCAGAAAACTACTGCCGTCGCTATCACCAAGAAAATCAAAGGTGTTAAAGACGTATCGGCTGCTGGCCTGAAAACCGAGTAATCGAATACTGCTCATGAACAGCCGCAGTCATTGATTGATGGAAGGTTCATGCGAGGCTACAAGGATGTAGCCATTAAAGGCCCCGACTGAAGAGTCGGGGCCTTTTCTATGGGCGCTACAAATCAGATGAAGGGCAGGGAAGCAGGAGGGATCAGTTGCGGCGTTTGCTCTCGATGCCCACCAGGCGCCCGCCTTCGAAGCGCAGGTACTGATACATGCCGTTATCAGGACCGTAAATCCATTCCTCGATCCTTACGGCTTCGGACCTCCGATAATTGCTATTGAAGGTTTCCTGAGTGCCGAGCACTTCCTGGCTGACCGGTTCGCCGCACTTCTGCTGGACTTCGAATGCCCGGTCGCCGGTGCTGACCACTTGGCTACCGCAGCGCAGGGTTGAGCTGGCGTGTGCTGAGCCTACAACTGACCCGGCCATGGCGGCGAGGGTCAGGTTGATCAGCCGTTTGATTCGGGTGTGTGCCAAAGGCTTCATTCGCTGTCGAGGTGGAGGGGGCTGATGACTTTACCATCCGGTTGGGCCTGACCCAGTTGCGCGTCGACGAAGTACACGCGAACATCTTCGAGCTTGCCCTTGTCCACCAGGTAATCCTTGATGCTGCTGGCTCTGCTCTGGCCCAGTTCGCGCAGCAGCACCTCATTGCTGCTCCAGAACTTGAGCACCGCGGCACGCATCTGGGCGGCACGTTGCTCCTTGCCCAGACTCGCCCATTCAGCGGGCGGTTGCTGTTTCAGGCGTGTCCTGTAGATACCTTCAAGCATAGGCGCCTTTTCCTCTTCCGGGACCTCTATCAAGCCGGCCCTGGCTGGAACCTTGTCGCCGCGTCGCTGGAGGATCTTGTAATACGTGTACTGGTATTCGCGTTCCAGTCTTTGCTGGGCGATCAATGGACCGTCACTGCTGGCGGCGCTGGTGCCTTCGATCTCCAGCTTCAGGTCTGGACGCTCCTTGAGCGCCACCGAGAGCTTGTCCAGAGCCTTTTGCGCCTCTGCCGACAAGTCACTGGTGCCTGGCGCGAAACTTACGCTGCCGAGGTCCTCGGAGCTTCCACCGGCAACCAGCCCGCCGAGCATCTTGAACGGGGCCTGCGCGGCACGCAGTACCAGGTTGCGCAGGGTCTGCCAGACAATCGGCATGACGCTGAACTGCGGGTTGTTCAGGTCGCCTTCGATGGGCAGCTCGAGGGAAATGCGCCCCTTGGTATCCTTGAGCAGCGCGACCGCCAGACGAATAGGCAGGTCCAGCGCATCCGGGCTGTCGACCCGTTCACCCAGTTGCAACTGCTCCACCAGCACCTTGTTCTGGGCCTTGAGCTGGCCCTTGGTGATCAGGTAGTGCAGGTCAAGATTGAGCCTGCCCTTGCGGATCCGGAAACCTGCGAACTTGCCGGAGTAGGGGGTCAGGTTGGTCAGCTCGACGCGCTTGAAACTGGTGGTGATATCCAGGCTGGCCATCGGGTCGAACGGGTTGAGGCTGCCCTTGATGGTCACCGGCGCATAGCGGTCGACCTTGCCCTCGATATTTACGGGCGCCGGTGTAGGCTTGCGATTGTCGATGGTGCCGATACGCCCATTGAGTTGCTGCACGGCGGTGGCGAAGTTGGGGGTCAGGGTCATGTCGGCAAAGTTTGCCGAGCCATTGTTGATATTCACTTCACCCACATAGATCGCCAGCGGGTTTTCCTTCTTGCCTGCGGCTTGGGTTTTGGCTGCCTTTGGCTGGGCGGCGGTCTTGCCAGTAGCTGCGTCGGCTGGCTGCGGGATCAACAGGTCGTCGATGTTAGTGGTCCGGTCCTCATTGATCATGAAGCGCGCGTAAGGCTGATCCATGTTCACTTTGGCAATCGACAGGCCCTTGCCGTGCTGGTAGTCCAGCCCCTCCAGCGCCAATTGCTGCCACTTCAGGAAGTCGCGCTGTTTGAGCGTATCCAGCGTGTGCAGCTGATTGACCTGTGCTTTACCAGTGACGCTGAACGCCAGTGGCTCGGTGCTTTTCAGGTCGACCGCCAGATCGCTGCCGAGCATGCCGCTGCGCAGCTCCAGACGAATGAACGGGCTGATGTAGGCCTGGGCGAGACGCAGGTCGATGTCGCGGGTGGTTACGTTGAGTCGTGCGCTGACCGGGTTGAGGTTCACGTCACCGGCGGCAGTGAGATTGCCCTGTTTGCCCAGCCCGGTATCCAGCTTGAGCGTGAAGGGCGCCTTGTTCAGGCTGTCGAAATTCTGGATGTCCAGATTCAGCGGACCAACGTCCAGCGCGACCGGCTCTTGAGGCACGCGATCTGCCAGGTGGACCATGTAGTTGCGTAACTGCACATCCCGCAGCAGGACCTGCCAGGGTTTGCTCTGCGCCACGGGTTGAGCGCTGGCCTTGGCTGCGGCCTCGTTGGCGGGGGCCGGCTCGGCGGCTTTTTCGTCCACGGCTGGGGTGTGCGCTGCTGCGGGCTTGCCCGCTTGGCTGGCGAACAGTTTTTGCCAGTCCAGTTGCCCGTCGGCTTCACGCGCGGCCCAGGTTTCCAGCTTCTGGCTGCGCACCTTGCCTACGGTAACCAGCTGCTTTGCCAGGTCGACCGATGTTTCGCTGACGTCCAGGCGTTGCAGGCGTACCAGCGGGCGACCGTCGGGAGCGTTGAGCGCGAATGGCGCGACACTGGCCGACACGTTGGTCAGCTTCAGCTCGGTTTCCTTGGACAGATTCAGTGTGTAGGCCGTGCTGAAATTGAGCACGCCGTCCTCGAGCGCCAGCGGCAAGGCATCACGCACATAAGGCCACCACAGCTTCATCTTGCTGTCGGTGACTTTCAGCGTGCCCTCGGAGGCGATCGGGATCAGGCTGATACGGCCGACCCAGTCGATCTGCCCGCCGTCCGGCCCCGCCGCGACCAGGGTCATGTCGGCGTTGTCTTCAGGCAGAGTGCTGAGGTTCTTGAGCTCGAAGTCCAGCGCGTCGTAGAGAAACTCGATGGGCTGGCTGGGGCGCAGGTCCTGGAAGTGAACGTAGCCTCCCGCCAGTTTGATTTCGTCGATACGCAGCGGGAATGGCTTGCTGGCGGGTTCGTCCTGTGTCGGTTCGCTGGCGGGCAGCTTGAACAGCTGTGCCAGATTGAGCTTGCCCTGTTTGTCGAACAGCAACTCGGTACGCGGTTTGATCAGCTCGACGCGTTGCAGATGCAGGGCCCGTGTCCACAGACTGTTGATTTGCAGATTGGCATAAAGCTTTTCAAACGCCACCTGCTCCTTCCCCGGCGTGCCGATGTTCAGGCCCCAGAGCGTCAGCTCCAGCGTGAAGGGGTTGAATTCCAGGCGTTCGAGCTTTGCTGGCACTGTGGCGTAATTGGCCAGTTGCTGGTTCGCGATCCGCAGAGCGACGCCGGGAAGAATGAAAAATCCCAATAAACTGTAGAGCGCGATCACAGCCAGCAAGGAGCCAAGTGTGCGTTTCAATCCTCTGGACATGGGCAGCGGCGTCTCTCTCTTTTGGAAGCCCTTGGAGTATGGCATGCCTGTTCGGTTCCGAAGGCACTGCCATCGCGGCTTGTAGGAACTTTCCGGTTGTACTTTACGATATCAAGCGCCGGCTCAGAGTTGCAGGATCAGCGTTTTCAGCGGCGGTTGATTATCCTGAGACGGGAAGTCTGCGGCGGGGCGCATCTCCTGGCAGTCGCGGACCGGACGCCCGGCCTTGGTGGCACAGCGCAGTACCTGCTCACGCCAGTCTTGCATGCTGACTTTCGCCAGATTGTTGCAGCAGATCAGCACACCATCGTCCGCCGTGGTCAACAGCGCAGGTTTGAGCAGGCTTTGATAGTCGCGCAGCAAATCAACGGTGCCGAACGCGCTCTTGGCCCAGGCTGGTGGGTCGAGCAGGACCAGATCATATTGGCGCTGTTGCAGTTTCACGTAGCTGGGCAATTGCTGGCTGCGGCGCGCGGCAATGGGCAGCCCGGCCAACTGGCGGATCGCCGGAAAATAATCCGACTGAATGAATTGCATGGGCGGCAGTTGCGGATTGAGCGCACCATTCTCGCGACCCACCGCCAGATTGCCCTCGGCGAAGTCCAGATTGCACACTTCACTCGCGCCACCGGCCGCAGCGCTGAGACCGACGCCGCAGGTGTAGGCGAACAGGTTCAGCACGCTTTTGCCGGCGCTGTGCTGCTTGACCCAGCCGCGGGTGTTGCGCAGGTCGAGAAACAACAGCGGGTCCTGGCCTGCATGCCGGCCGCGGACCCGGTAATTGAGCCCCCATTCGTGGCCGACATGATCGGCCAGCGCTGCTTCTTCAGCCTTGTACACGGTGTCATGGCGATCCACGCGCGAGTTGCCTTGCGAGCGATCGTTATAGACCAGCAGGGTGTCCAGGCCCAGGCGCGTGTTGACCTGTTCATGCAATGCCAGCAGGACGTCGCGATCCAGGCGGGAGTGAAAGCTTTGCACCAGCAATTGCGGGCCGTAGCGGTCGATGGTCAGCCCGCTGGCACCTTCCTGGCTGCCGTGAAACAGTCGATAGCAGTCCGTGCCCTGTCCATGCAGTTCGTCGAGCAACGCCTGGCGATTGTCGAGGGCGACGCTGAGCGCCAGATTCAAGGAAGACATGCTGAGCGCCTCGGGCTGGAATAAGGCGCGGGAGTTTACCAGTTACCGGGCGCCGGAGGTTTTTGGCGTCTGTCATGCGCTTGATCTCCTGCGTTGTCATACAGCGCCAATATTCCCCTGCTACGGTGCTTTTTTGCCTGTCAGCGAGGGGATAACCGTGAGCCAGTTCGATCTCAAGCGTCGCCGTGTCATCCAGGCCGTCGGAACGGTAGGTGCCGGTCTGCTGTTACCGGGTGTTGCGCCGGCGGTTATCGCCTCGGTGCAGGATCGTCCGAAGATGATGGATGGCGTGCAGTCCGGCGATGTGTTCGGCGACAAGGCAATCGTCTGGAGCCGTAGCGACCGGCCTTCGCGCATGGTCGTCGAGTGGGACACACGCAGCATGTTCACCCAGCCACGCCGCGTGGTGTCGGCGCTGGCCGATCAGCGTACCGACTTTACCGCGCGGGTCGAGTTGAGCGGGCTACCGGTCGATCAGGCGATTTTCTACCGGGTGTCTTTCGAGGATGCGCAGAGCGGTGTCGCCGGTGAGCCGTGGTTCGGTCATTTGCGCAGCACACCGCAGCAGCGCCGCGACATCCGTTTCGTCTGGAGCGGCGACACGGTAGGGCAGGGCTTTGGCATCAACCCCGATATTGGCGGCATGCGTATCTACGAAGCCATGCGTTTGCGCTTGCCGGACTTTTTTATCCACAGCGGTGACACCATCTACGCCGACAGCCCGGTGCCGGAGCAGCTCACCACGGAGGGCGGGCGCGTCTGGCGCAATATCACCACCGAGGCGAAAAGCAAGGTGGCGGAGACCCTCGACGAATACCGGGGCAATTACCGCTACAACCTGATGGATGAAAACCTGCGCCGCTTCAACGCCGAAGTCCCGCAGATCTGGCAGTGGGACGATCACGAAGTGACCAACAACTGGTCGCCCAGCAAACAGCTCGATGATCGCTACAAGGTCAAGGACATCGGCCTGCTGTCCTCGCGTGCCCGCCAGGCTTATCTGGAATACGCGCCGCTGCGCTTGCAGGAAGCCGACAACGGCGGACGCATTTATCGCAAGGTCCCCTACGGTCCGATGCTCGACGTCTTCGTCCTCGACATGCGCAGCTATCGCGCCGGCAACGATGCCAATCTGGCCGACAAGCCGGGTCCGACCACCGCATTCATGGGCCGTGAGCAACTGGACTGGCTCAAGCGCGAGCTCAATGCGTCGCGCGCGCAGTGGAAGGTCATCGCGGCGGACATGCCCATTGGTCTGGGCGTGCCGGATGGCGAGGTCAGCCCCGGCGTACAGCGTTGGGAGGCCATCGCCAACGGCAATGACGGCCCGGCGTTGGGGCGTGAGCTGGAGGTCGCCGAATTGCTGGCGTACCTGCGCGCGCAGAAGATTCGCGATTGTGTCTGGCTGACGGCCGACGTGCATTACTGCGCTGCGCATCATTACCAGCCGGACCTGGCCGTGTTCCAGGACTTCGACCCGTTCTGGGAGTTCGTCGCCGGGCCATTGAATGCCGGTAGCTATGGTCCTAACGTGCTGGACAAGACCTTTGGCCCCGAGCTGGTGTTCCAGAAGGCGCCCCCTGCGCAGAACACCTCGCCATTTGCGGGTTTTCAGTTCTTTGGCGAGGTAAATATCGACGGGCAGACCGGTGAACTGACTGTGGCGCTGCGCGATCTGGACGGGGTCTCGGTCTTCGAGCGCAAGCTCCAGCCTGTGAAGGAAGTCAGCCGCATCGTCTGATGAACAACAGGCGCGGCGGGGTGATCAGGGTTTCGGAAATTCCGTGCAACATGCTTGTCCTCGGTGGCCTATCATGAGCGACCTAACGACGGGACCGGACGCGTTGCATGCTGGCTATTTTTCTCGAGACCCTGAACATCACCGCCCCGGTGTTTGCCATGCTGTTTCTGGGCGTGTTCCTCAGGCGTATCGGCGCGATCAATGATGGTTTCATCGTTGCGGCTTCCGGGCTGGTGTTCAACGTCACCATGCCTGCGCTGCTGTTTCTGGGCATTATTCACGCCGACCTGCGCACCGCCCTGCAGCCCAAACTGCTGATTTTTTTCAGCATCGCCACGCTTCTGAGTTTTGCATTCGCCTGGTGCTGGGCGATCTGGCGCTGCCCGCACGAAGAGCGCGGGATCTACGTCCAGGGCGCGTTTCGTGGCAATAACGGGGTTATCGGTCTGGCCCTGGCGGCCAGCATGTACGGGCCTCCTGGCATTTCACTGGGCGCGATTCTCGCCGCGCTGGTCATCGTCTTCTACAACACGTTATCGACGGTGGTATTGGCGGTTTACAGCCCGGTGATCAAGTCCGATCCCTGGAGCATCTTCAAAAGCGTGTTGGCCAATCCGCTGATCATCAGTGTGATCATCGCCTCGCCCTTCGCTTATTTCGCCATCGGCTTGCCCAAATGGCTGGAAACCTCCGGCAGCTACCTGGCACAGATGACTTTGCCGCTGGCACTGATCTGCATCGGTGGCACGCTGTCGCTGGCCTCGTTGCGCAAGAGCGGAAAACTGGCTGTCAGTGCCAGCGTCATGAAGATGATCACGCTGCCAGTGCTGTGCACGCTGGCCGCCTGGCTGGCCGGTTTTCGCGGCGCTGAATTGGGGATTCTGTTCCTGTATTTCGGCAGCCCGACGGCGGCTGCCAGCTACATCATGGCGCGCACGGCCAACGGCAATTACGAGCTGGCCGCTGCGATCATCGTCATCACCACGCTGGCGGCAGCAGTCACGACCAACGTGGGGATTTTCATCCTGCAATGGGGCGGCTGGATTTAATCCGCTTTGACGTAGCTGTCGATCACTTCCTGCGCCGCACGAAACGCGTCGATGGCCGCTGGCACGCCGGCGTACACCGCGCAGTGCAGCAGGGCTTCGCGAATCTCCTCGACCGTGCAGCCATTGTTCAGTGCGCCACGAACGTGGCCCTTCAGTTCTTGCGGGCATTTCAGGGCGGTGAGGGTGGCCAGGGTGATCAGGCTGCGGGTTTTCAATGGCAGGCCCTCGCGACTCCAGACGCTGCCCCAGGCGTGCTCGTTGACGAAATCCTGCAGCGGCTGGCTGAACTCGGTGGCATTGCCCAGCGCGCGGTCGACGTAGACATCGCCCATCACTTGGCGACGGATCTGTTCGCCGTCGCTGATTGTCTTGTCTGTCATGGCCTTGCTCCTTGTATCGATGCGGGTTGGAGGTCAGTGCTGGCGTCGCCAGGCGCGAATCGTGCCCCAGACAACCACAGCGCCCAGCACAGGTAACACCAGCGTGAGCATTTTGCTTTCAAGCCGTTCGGCCAGCGCCATACCGGTGCTGATCGACAGGATATGCAGCCCGTAGGTCAGGTACAACGACAGCAGAAACAGGCCTTCCAGACGGTCTATGCGGTATCCGGAATAAAACAGCGGCACACACAGCAGCGACACACCGAGCATGATCGGCAGGTCGAACACCAGTGCATTTGGCGAGATCGTCAGCGGCACCGGGGCGACCAGTGCGGTCAGCCCCAGAACGCCCAGCAGATTGAACAGGTTGCTGCCGATCACGTTGCCTACGGCAATATCACGCTCACCACGAAACGCTGCGATCAGCGACGTCATCAGTGCCGGCAATGAGGTGCCAATGGCAATGATGGTCAGGCCGACTATGCGTTCGGAAAGCCCCAGGTGTATGGCAATCACCACTGACGCGTCGACCAGCAGGTGTCCGCCAGCGGTCAACAGCAGCAAGCCACTGGCAAGCATGAGGATGCGCGTGAAGGTACGAGGTTTTTCGGTTGTCTCGGCCTGTCCGTGACGCGGCGCATGGCCGCCTTGGCGGATGATGACGATCAGGCAGAACAGCAATCCGGCAAGCAGCACTGCGCCGTCCAGTTTGCTGAATTCGCCGCTCCAGGACAGGCCGATAGCCAGCAGGCAGGCGCCAATCATCAGCGGAATGTCGACGTGCAAAACCTGACGGGCAACGCGTAACGGAATGATCAGCGCGCACAGGCCAAGGATCACCAACACATTGAAAATGTTACCGCCGATGACACTGCCCACAGCGATGTCGGTGTTATCGGCAAACGCGGCTTGCAGGCTTACTGCCATCTGCGGCGCGCTGGTGCCCATTGCCACGACGGTCAGGCCGACGATCAGTGGCCGGACCTTGAAAATCGCCGCCAGATGCACCGCTGCGCGCACTGACAGTTCTGCCCCGATCAGCAGCAATAACAAGCCACTGAGCATCTGGATGAGCGCGGGGGCGGGCAAGGCCGATAGCTGGAGAATACGAGTGTCCTTATCGGAGGTGATCGAGAGTCGGGGTTAATCCAGGGCCTGTACGCGGACTGGCGCTGTCCCGCTGCGCAGCATACCCAGTTGTTCGGCCGCTTCGCGAGAGACATCGATCAGACGGCCGCGCGTGTGAGGGCCGCGATCGTTGATACGTACGACTACCGACCTGTCGTTGTCCAGATTGGTGACTTTGACGCGCGTGCCGAAGGGCAGCTGTCGATGTGCAGCGGTCAGCGCATTCTGATTGAACGGCTCACCGCTGGCAGTGCGGTTGCCATGATGGCGGGCGCCGTAATAAGCGGCGGTGCCGGTCTCGTCATAACCATGGGGGTCGATGATGTGATTAGCGCATCCTGCCAATAACGTCAGCAGGCTGCAGGCAAAAATAAGGCGGCGCATGGGGTGGGTTCCTGAGTGCCGGAGTAGTTGTGGTTGACGCTCGTGCCAAGGCTCCACGTCGGCATGCATTTCGTGACGCTCCGCGTCATAACCCGGTGTCGCAGCGCGTACTCGACAGCGGACGCAGAGCGTCCGGAACTGCATTCCCACACAGAGCGCTCATCGTTATACACAAGTCATGAAGAGCCCAGAAGGCGGGCTCTTTGACCATAATCGCGATGTGAATAAGACCTCTGTGGGAGTGAGCGTGCTCACGAAGACCTTGGTCCAAACGCCCTGTCTCTAGAGGCTGTACCGGCCTATTCGCGAGCAAGTTGGCTCCCACAAGACTCGTGTATAACGCTGATCGCACAGCGTGGGAACGAGAGTGACGCGGATCAGCCCTCCAGCTTGGCCTTCAGCAGCTCATTGACCTGCTGCGGGTTGGCCTTGCCTTTGGAGGCTTTCATCGCCTGACCGACGAAAAAGCCGAACATCTTGCCGCGTTTGGCTTCGTCCGCTGCACGATACTGTTCGACCTGTTCCGCGTTGGCTGCCAGCACCTCGTCGAGCATCGATTCAATGGCGCCGCTGTCGGTGACCTGCTTCAGACCGCGTTTTTCGATGACTTCATCGGCGCTGCCTTCACCATTGGCCATTGCTTCGAAGACCATTTTCGCGATCTTGCCGGAAATGGTGTTGTCGGTGATGCGCTTGAGCATGCCGCCCAACTGCTCTGCACTGACCGGCGACTGTTCGATCTCCAGGCCCTGCTTGTTGAGCAGGCTGCCCAGCTCGACCATGACCCAGTTGGCTGCCAGTTTGGCGTCACCGCTGATGCTCACCACCTGTTCGAAGTAGTCAGCCTGCTCGCGGCTCGAAGCCAGTACGCTTGCGTCGTAGGTCGATAGACCGAACTGGCTCTGGAAGCGTTCGCGTTTCTGCGGCGGCAGCTCTGGCAAGGTGGCGCGGGTTTCTTCGAGGAACGAGTCCTCGATGATCACCGGCAACAGATCCGGGTCGGGGAAGTAGCGGTAATCGTTGGCTTCCTCCTTGCTGCGCATGGCGCGGGTTTCGTTGGTGTTCGGGTCATACAGGCGCGTCTGCTGGATAACCTTGCCACCGTCTTCGATCAGATCGATCTGGCGCTGAATCTCGCTGTTGATCGCTTTTTCGATGAAGCGGAACGAGTTGACGTTCTTGATCTCGCAGCGCGTGCCGAACTCGACCTGGCCCTTCGGACGAATCGATACGTTGCAGTCGCAGCGCAGCGAACCTTCGGCCATGTTGCCGTCACAGATGCCCAGGTAGCGGACAATCGCGTGGATGGCCTTGACGTAAGCCACGGCTTCCTTGGCGTTGCGCATGTCCGGCTCGGAAACGATCTCCAGCAGCGGGGTGCCGGCACGGTTCAGGTCGATACCGGTCATGCCCTGGAAGTCTTCGTGCAGGCTCTTGCCCGCATCCTCTTCCAGGTGCGCACGGGTGATGCCGATGCGCTTGACGGTGCCATCTTCAAGGGGGATGTCCAGGTGGCCCTTGCCGACAATCGGCAGCTCCATCTGGCTGATCTGATAGCCCTTGGGCAGGTCCGGGTAGAAGTAGTTCTTGCGGGCAAACACGTTGTGCTGGCCGATTTCGGCGTTCACTGCCAGGCCGAACTTGACGGCCATGCGCACGGCTTCCTTGTTCAGCACCGGCAATACGCCAGGCATGCCCAGGTCGACGAGGCTGGCCTGCGTGTTGGGCTCGGAGCCGAACGTGGTCGCGCTACCGGAAAAAATCTTTGATTGGGTCGAAAGCTGGGTATGAATCTCCAGCCCGATGACGACTTCCCATTGCATGTGTTTCTCCTCAGAAGCCTTCAGGTGCGCGAGTGTGCCAGTCGGTGACTTGCTGATACTGATGCGCCACATTCAAGAGACGGCCTTCCTGGAAATACGGAGCGAGCAGTTGCACGCCGACCGGCAGACCGTCGACGAAGCCCGCAGGCATGGACAAGCCGGGCAGGCCCGCCAGGTTGGCGGTGATGGTGTAGAAGTCTTCCAGGTATTCGGCAATCGGATCGTTGGTCTTGGCGCCGATCTTCCAGGCCGGGTTGGGCGTGGTCGGGCCGAGAATCACGTCGACATCGGCGAACGCGCTCATGAAATCGTTCTTGATCAGGCGACGGATTTTCTGCGCCTGCAGGTAATAGGCGTCGTAGTAGCCCGCCGACAGCGCGTAGGCGCCGACCATGATGCGTCGCTGGACTTCCGGGCCGAAGCCTTCGGCGCGCGAGCGCTTGTACAGGTCGGTCAGGTCCTTCGGGTCTTCGCAGCGGTAGCCGAAACGCACACCGTCGAAGCGCGACAGGTTGGACGAGGCTTCAGCCGGGGCGATGACGTAGTAGGCCGGGATCGCGTGCTGCAGGTTCGGCAGGCTGATTTCCTTGACGATCGCGCCGAGCTTTTCCAGCTCCTTGACGCTTTCATGCACCAGCTGCGCGATGCGTGGGTCGAGGCCTGCGCTGAAATATTCTTTCGGCACACCGATACGCAGGCCCTTGAGCGAGGTATTGAGGCTGGCAGAGTAGTCCGGAACCGGCTCGTCGATGCTGGTCGAGTCCTGCGGGTCGAAACCGGCCATGCCTTGCAGCAGCAGTGCGCAGTCTTCGGCTGTGCGTGCCATCGGGCCCGCCTGATCGAGGCTTGACGCGTAGGCAATCATGCCCCAGCGCGATACGCGGCCGTAGGTCGGCTTGAGACCCGTGAGGTTGGTCAGTGCCGCAGGCTGGCGAATCGAGCCTCCGGTGTCGGTGCCGGTCGCAGCGGGCAACAGGCGCGCAGCAACAGCGGCTGCCGAACCACCGGAAGAACCGCCAGGCACGCATTCCAGGTTCCACGGGTTTTTCACCGCGCCGTAATGGCTGGATTCGTTCGCCGAACCCATGGCGAATTCGTCCATGTTGGTCTTGCCCAGGGTCACTGTGCCGGCCGATGCCAGACGCGAAACGACCGTCGCATCGTAGGGTGCCTTGAAATTGTCGAGCATCAGCGAGCCGCAGCTGGTGCGGATGCCCTGGGTGCAGAACAGGTCCTTGTGGGCCAGCGGCGCACCGAGCAGCGGGCCGTTTTCACCGGCTGCACGGCGCGCGTCTGCTGCCTGCGCCTGGGTGATGGCCAGGTCTTCGGTGAGGCTGATGAAGCTGTTGAGCTGCGGGTCGAGCGTCGCGATGCGCGACAGCAGAACGCGAGTCAGCTCTTCGGAAGAAAACTTTTTATCGGCGAGTCCGCGAGCGATCTCGGCCAGAGTCATTTGATGCATGCAGGCGCTTTCCCTTACTCGATGACTTTCGGAACCAGATACAGCCCGTCTTGGACCGCTGGTGCGATGGCTTGGTAAGTGTCACGACGATTTCGCTCGGTGACGGCGTCTTCGCGCAGGCGCTGGGTGGCTTCCAGCGGGTGAGCCAGCGGCTCGATGCCAGAGGTGTCGACGGCTTGCATCTGATCGACCAGCCCAAGAATGCTGTTAAGTGCTTCGGTGGTACGCGGGATATCGGCGTCATTGAGGCCCAGTCGGGCCAGATGAGCGATCTTTTCCACGTCGGAGCGTTCAAGCGCCATGGGGTATCTCCAGTGGAATGCTTATGGATTTGCTTTGTTGCCAATTGCGGAACACTATCGCGTTATTACTGTCTCAAGCCGCTAACGTCGAGGGTGGTGTTCGGAAAACCGCCAATTTAGCATATTGGCTCCTTGCCCAAAATCCCTGTCGTTGTTAGAGTTTGCCGCACTTTTTTTACCACGCGTTCCCTAGGGTCCCTTTCCCATGTTCAAGAAACTGCGTGGCATGTTTTCCAGTGATCTATCCATCGACCTGGGCACTGCCAACACCCTTATTTACGTGCGTGAGCGCGGTATCGTTCTGAATGAACCTTCTGTCGTTGCCATTCGTACTCACGGCAACCAGAAGAGTGTCGTGGCCGTCGGTACCGAAGCCAAGCGCATGCTGGGCCGTACTCCAGGCAACATCGCAGCCATTCGTCCAATGAAAGACGGCGTTATCGCCGACTTCAGCGTCTGCGAAAAAATGTTGCAGTACTTCATCAACAAGGTTCATGAAAATAGCTTTCTGCAGCCCAGCCCTCGTGTGCTGATCTGCGTTCCGTGCAAATCCACACAGGTTGAGCGTCGCGCGATTCGCGAGTCGGCCCTGGGTGCAGGTGCACGCGAAGTCTTCCTGATCGAAGAACCAATGGCCGCTGCAATCGGTGCCGGCCTGCCGGTGGAAGAAGCTCGCGGTTCGATGGTTGTCGACATCGGCGGCGGCACCACCGAAATCGCCCTGATCTCCCTGAACGGTGTGGTGTATGCCGAATCCGTACGGGTCGGCGGTGACCGTTTCGACGAAGCGATCATCACCTACGTGCGCCGCAATTACGGCAGCCTGATCGGCGAATCGACTGCCGAGCGCATCAAGCAGGAAATCGGTACTGCCTATCCGGGCGGTGAAGTGCGTGAAGTCGACGTCCGTGGCCGCAACCTGGCTGAAGGCGTTCCACGTGCGTTCACCCTGAACTCCAATGAAGTGCTCGAGGCACTGCAGGAGTCGCTGGCGACCATCGTTCAGGCGGTCAAGAGCGCTCTGGAGCAATCGCCTCCTGAACTGGCTTCGGACATCGCCGAGCGGGGTCTGGTCCTGACCGGTGGTGGTGCGCTGCTGCGTGATCTGGACAAGTTGCTGGCTCAGGAAACCGGTCTGCCGGTGATCGTCGCCGAAGACCCGCTGACCTGTGTAGCGCGTGGCGGTGGTCGTGCGCTGGAAATGATGGATAAGCACACCATGGATCTGCTCTCCAGCGAATAATTCGCCGGGGTGCCTTTCACGGAGTCTTTTGTATGCAGGTGGCGTATATGCTACCTGTATGCTTCGGGCTGACGCCGAAACAGGGTGCCTATCTCTCTCATTTGTCCGGGCCGGTTACATACCGCATGAATAATTGCCAATCGAAGTTCGATCCAACGATCGCATGCCCCGGAGGAGCGGCCTATTAAACCGCTTTTCTCAAAAGGCCCGTCGCTGGGTGTACGTCTGCTGGTGCTGGCCGTTCTGTCGGTTGCGTTGATGGTTGTCGACGCCCGCTTTACGATCCTCAAGCCCGTGCGCAGCCAGATGTCGATGGTGCTCATGCAGTCCTACTGGATCGTCGACCTGCCACAGCGTCTGTATCAAGGCGTCGCCAGTCAGTTCGGCAGCCGCACAGAGCTGATCGCCGAAAACGAAAAACTCAAGACCGAAGCCCTGCTCTTGCAAGGTCGCCTGCAAAAGCTGGCGGCACTGACCGAGCAGAACGTTCGGCTGCGTGAGTTGCTGAACTCCTCGGCGCTGGTCAACGAAAAGGTCGAGGTCGCCGAGCTGATCGGTATGGACCCGAACCCCTTCACCCATCGCATCATCATCAACAAGGGCGAACGCGACGGCGTCGTGCTCGGCCAGCCTGTGCTCGATGCACGCGGTCTGATGGGGCAGGTGGTCGAGTTGATGCCCTATACCTCACGCGTTTTGTTGCTGACTGACACGACCCACAGCATCCCGGTGCAGGTCAACCGCAACGGCCTACGGGCCATCGCCAGCGGCACCGGTAACCCGGAACGTCTGGAGCTTCGGCATGTGGCGGACACCGCAGACATCAAGGAAGGCGACCTGCTGGTCAGTTCGGGCCTTGGGCAGCGATTCCCGGCCGGTTACCCGGTGGCGACGGTCAAGGAGGTGATTCACGACTCCGGCCAGCCGTTCGCGATCGTTCGTGCGGTGCCAACCGCCGCGTTGAATCGCAGCCGCTATTTGTTGCTGGTGTTCTCTGACGGCCGCTCGCCGGAAGAGCGCGCTGCCGATGCGGCGCAAGCGCAGGAATCCCTCGACAAGGGCGTCGAGCCCTCCGTGATGGCGACGCTGCCGCCGCCGACACCCGCTTTCCCAATGTGGCCGCAGGCAGTCGTTCCGGTCTTTCCGGGCAGTACGCTGACGCACAAGCCGGCGGCGCAGTCGGCAACACCTGCACCGGCGGCAACGCCCGCGACACCTGCAAGGCCTGCCGCCCGGCCTGCGGCGTCACAGCCGCCTGCCTCACGACCTTCCACTGCCCGGGAGCCTATCGATGGTTAGTCATGTTTCCGGGCGCAATGGCTGGGTGGTCTGGCTGACGTTCGCGATCGGTCTGCTGCTGAGTGTTTCGCCGCTGCCGCAATTCATGGAAATCTTCCGGCCACTGTGGCTGGCCTTGCTGCTGACCTTCTGGGTCCTGGCGCTGCCGCACAAATACGGCATGACCACCGCGTGGATACTGGGCCTGATGGAGGATGTGCTGTACGGCACATTGCTCGGCCAGAATGCCCTGATCCTCAGCCTGATTACCTTTCTGGTGATGTCCCTGCAGCAGCGTCTGCGCATGTTTCCCATGTGGCAGCAGTGTCTGGTGCTATTGGTGGTATTCGGTCTGGCGCAGCTTGCGCAACTCTGGCTGAGTGCGCTGACCGGCAACCGTCAGCCTACGCTGGCGCTGGTGCTGCCCGCGTTGGTCAGCGCTCTGTTGTGGCCCTGGATCAGTTATGGCCTGCGTGGATTGCGCAAACGTTTGAAAATCAATTAAGCGCAAGGTGAGCGCGACGCCCCGCTGCGTTGTTCGCGCTCACCCGCACAGACACGGAGATGTCCTTATGCCCTCGCTTTATCTGGCTTCTGGCTCGCCGCGCCGCCGCGAACTTCTGACTCAGATCGGTGTGCCCTTTACCGTACTGAGCGCTCAGATCGACGAAACTCCTTTCGACCATGAAACCCCGGCTGCCTATGTCGAGCGTCTTGCGCTGGGCAAGGCTCAGGCTGGGCTATCCGTGCTGTCAGCCGAACAACAGGCCTGCGTGATGGGCGCTGACACGGCGGTGGTGCTCGATGGACGCATTCTCGGCAAGCCGGTCGATGAAGCGGATGCGCTGGCCATGCTGATGGCCCTGTCCGGGCGCGAGCATCAAGTGCTGACGGCTGTCGCGCTCTGTGATCGGCAACGCAGCGATACCCGTATTGTTACCAGTCGTGTGCGCTTTCGCCCGATTCAAACCCATGAAGCCCAAGCCTACTGGACCAGTGGCGAGCCCGCCGACAAGGCTGGCGGCTATGCCATCCAGGGGTTGGCAGCGATTTTCGTCGAGGGTCTGCAAGGCAGCTATTCTGGGGTGGTGGGTCTGCCCCTGTGCGAAACCGCAGAACTGCTTGGCCATTTCGGCATACCCTGCTGGCAATGCCTGGAAGGTGACAAGTCATGAGTGAAGAGATTCTGATCAACATCACGCCGATGGAATCGCGCGTGGCCGTGGTGGAAAACGGGGTTCTGCAAGAAGTGCATGTCGAGCGTACCCAGCGTCGCGGCATCGTCGGAAATATCTACAAAGGCAAGGTTGTGCGGGTGCTTCCCGGCATGCAGGCGGCGTTCATCGACATCGGTCTGGATCGCGCGGCGTTCATTCATGCATCGGAAATATCCATGCGTGAAGGGCCCGCGGTCGAGAGCATTGCGTCGCTGGTACATGATGGCCAGAGCCTTGTCGTGCAAGTCACCAAAGACCCGATCGGCAGCAAGGGCGCACGGCTGACCACGCAACTCTCCATTCCCTCGCGTTATCTGGTGTACATGCCGCGCACTGCGCATGTGGGCATCTCGCTGAAGATCGAGGACGAAGCCGAGCGCGAACGACTCAAGAAAGTGGTCAGTGATTGTGTTGCCCAGGAAGGTATCAAGGAAGCTGGAGGTTTCATTCTGCGCACCGCTGCCGAAGGCGCCGGGGCGGATGAAATCCTCATGGACATCCGCTATCTGCGCAGACTCTGGGATCAGATCGGCGAGCAGATCAAGACGGTCAGCCCGCCCACGGTGATTTACGAAGACCTGGGCCTGGCGCTGCGCACATTGCGCGATCTGGTCAGCCCGCGCATCGAGAAGATCCGTATCGACTCGCGGGAAACCTTTCAGAAAACCACCCAGTTCGTCGCCGAGCTGATGCCGGAGATCGCCGACAGGCTCGAGCACTATCCGGGCGAGCGGCCGATCTTCGACCTCTATGGGGTCGAGGACGAAATCCAGAAGGCCCTCGAGCGCAAGGTGCCGCTCAAGTCGGGCGGCTATCTGGTCATCGATCCAGCCGAAGCGATGAGCACCATCGACGTCAACACCGGCGCGTTCGTAGGGCATCGCAACCTCGAAGAAACCATCTTCAAGACCAACCTGGAAGCTGCCACGGCCATCGCCCGGCAGCTGCGCCTGCGCAATCTGGGCGGCATCATCATCATCGATTTCATCGACATGGAAGACGGTGAACACCAGCGTCAGGTGCTGCGCACGCTGGAGAAACAGCTGGAACGCGATCACGCCAAGACCAACATCATCGGCATCACCGAGCTGGGTCTGGTGCAGATGACCCGCAAGCGCACCCGCGAAAGTCTCGAACAGGTGCTGTGCGAACCGTGTCATTGCTGCGCAGGGCGGGGCAAGCTGAAGACCCCCGAGACCATCTGCTACGAAATCTTCCGGGAAATCCTGCGCGAGGCCAGGGCCTATCAGGCAGTGGGCTATCGCGTTCTGGCCAATCAGCGCGTGGTGGATCGCCTGCTCGACGAGGAGTCCGGCAACGTGGCTGAGCTGGAGAGCTTTATTGGCCGCACTATCCGTTTTCAGGTAGAAACCATGTACTCGCAGGAACAATACGACGTGGTGCTGCTCTGAGGGTGCTGATCGTTTGAAATATATGACAAGTGCCCTAAGGGTTTCTGGCAGGTATGCCGTTTTATCGAGAATGATGCGTGGCGAATGAGCAAAACCTGTACCTGACCGCACCTGCACATCCGAGCCGGAATCCGTTCGCCGATTCTGCTCCTCGCACCCCGCAGTGGAGGACCTCCTGAGATGGGACGTCTTCCTCGCCTCGTCGCAACCCTGACCCGCTGGGGGCTGAGCCTGTGCGCACTGATTCTGGTGCTTGCGGCGCTGTACGTGAGCCTCGGCCGTCAGTTGACGCCGCTGGTTGCCGAATACCGTGTCGATGTGGAAACCCGTGCCAGCAGCGCGCTGGGCATACCGCTGAGCATCGGCAGCCTGGAAGGCAGCTGGAGCCGCTTTGCCCCGGTATTGCTGGCCCACGACGTGATGGTCGGCGAGGGTGCCAGTGCTCTGCGTCTGGATCGCGTAAGGGTGGTTCCCGACCTTTGGGAAAGTCTGCTGGCGCGTGACGTGCGCATCGCTCATCTTGAAGTGGACGGCCTGCAGTTCAGCCTCAGGCAGGACAAGGACGGCGCGTGGTCGGTTCAGGGCTTGCCGGTGCACAACGACAGCCCGTTCGATCCCGAGCAGGTGCTCAAGCAGATGCAGATGGTCGCGCATGTGTCGTTGCTCGGCAGCCAGGTCACGGTGCAACCGTTTGACGCTGCGCCGCTGACCCTCACCTATGTAAACCTCAGCCTGGACACCGGCAGCTATGCCCAGCGACTTGACGCACGCCTGACCCTGCCGGATGGTCAGCCGGTCGCGCTCAACGTGCGCTCGCGTATCCAGGCCAGTCAGTGGAAGGACGGCGAGGCCGATGTCTACGCCAGCCTGCCGCAAAGTGACTGGGCCAAGTGGCTGCCGAAAAGCCTCACGCGCGAATGGACACTGTCGAAGCTGCAGGCCGGCGGCGAGGTCTGGTTGAGTTGGGGCAAGGGCACGGTGCAAAGCGCGACCACGCGCCTCAATGCACCGCAGGTCAAAGGCGTTTATGCCGGCCGCAAACCGTCGACGATCGATAACCTTGCGCTGAACGCATGGTTTGCACGGACTGAAACAGGTTTCGACCTGAACCTCGATTCACTGGCGATGAGCCTTGGCGACACGCGTTGGGAAAGCCGTGTGCAACTGACGCAAACCGCCGCGACGCCTGACAGCGAAGAGCTCTGGCACGTGCAGGCGGATCGTCTGGACCTGACCCCCGTCACGCCGCTGATCGACTCGCTCGCGCCGCTGCCTGACAAGGCCATGGCAGTGGTCGACGGCCTCAAGGTGACAGGCGGGCTGCATAACGTGCTGCTCGACTACCGGCCACAGGCAGTCGGCGACAAGCGCCTGAGCTTTGCCGCCAATCTGGACAAGGTGGGTTTCAACGCGTATCGCGGGGCGCCTGCGGCTGGAAATGTCAGCGGTGCCATCAGCGGTGATCTGGGGCAGGGCGAGCTGCGCCTCGACACCGATGACTTCATGCTGCACCTGGACCCGATCTTCGCCAAACCCTGGCGTTACCAGAAGGCCAATGCCCGTCTGACCTGGAAACTGGATGACCAGGCGTTCACGCTGATCGCCCCGTACATCAAGGTGCTTGGCGACGAAGGCAAGATTGCGGCGGACTTTCTGATCAAGATTCATCTCAATCATGATCAGGAAGACTACATGGACCTGCGGGTCGGCATGGTTGACGGCGACGGCCGTTACACCAGCAAGTACCTGCCGACCGCGCTCAGTCCGGAGCTTGATCACTGGTTGCGCACCGCCGTGGTCAGTGGCGCGGTCAAGCAGGGTTTCTTCCAGTATCAAGGGTCGCTGAACAAGAACTCGCCCGATACGGCGCGTGTCATCAGCCTGTTCTTCGACGTCAACAACGCAACGCTGGCGTTCCAGCCAGGCTGGCCGTCGCTGACCGGGGTGGATGGCAAGGTCTACGTCGAAAACAGCGGTGTACGTGTCAAGGCAAGCAAAGGCCAGTTGCTGGATACCAAGGTCAGCAATGTGCTGGTCAATATTCCTCATGTGCCGTCAGGTCAGGACAGTCACCTGCTGGTGGACGGTAATTTCTCCGGAAACCTGATCGACGGCCTGAAGATTCTCCAGCAGGCGCCCATCGGTACGGGCAGCACGTTTGCCGGCTGGCAGGGCGAGGGCCCGCTGGGCGGCAAGCTGAAGCTGGATATACCGCTGGCCAAGGGCGTCGAGCCAAAGGTCGTGGTGGATTTCAGCACCGACAATGCGCGCTTGAAACTGGCTGACCCGGTACTGGAGCTGACCCGCCTGAAAGGCGACTTCCGTTTTGACAGCTCCAGCGGGCTGAGCGGCAAGGGCATCAAGGCCCAGGCATTCGATCGCCCTGTCACCGCAGAGATCGCCGCCGAGGGCAAGCCTGGCGACAACGTGACGCGCATTATGGCGAACGGGCAAATCACCGTGAAGCGGCTCACCGACTGGCTGAACGTGACCCAGCCGCTGCCGGTGTCCGGTGATCTGCCGTATCAGCTGCAGCTCATTCTGGACAGCAAGGACAGCCCGCTGGTAATCAACTCCACGCTCAAGGGCGTGGCGATCGATTTGCCCGCACCGTTTGGCAAGACCGCCGAGCAGGAGCGTCCCAGCGAATTCCGCATGACCCTGCAAGGCGCGGAGCGCAGGCTCGGCGCGGCCTATAACGATCGGGCCAACTTTGCGTTCTCAGCACCGAATGGCAAGTTTGCCGAAGGTCGTGGCGAGCTTTATCTGGGGCGCGGCGGGGCGATCGTGCCGGACGCCAAGGGCTTGCGGATCCGTGGAGAGTTGTCCGAACTGGACATCGCGCCCTGGCAGGAACTGGCCGCTCGCTACACCGGGAATGATCCGGGCGGCAACGCAAAACAACTGCTTAACAGCGTTGATCTGCAGATTGGCAAGCTGACCGCGATGGGCACCACACTCAATGACGTGCGTGTCCAGCTGCAGCGCAACGCGGCAGCCTGGGCCCTGTCGCTGGACAGCGCGCTGGCCAAAGGCACGGCAACGCTGCCCGACGCCAAGTCTGCACCGATCGGGGTCAACATGCTCTACGTTCGACTGCCTGCATCCGATCCGACAGCGACCGTGGTGGAAAACGCGCCTGATCCTCTGGCGGATATCGACCCGCACAATATCCCTGCGCTGGACGTGAAGATCTCCCAGCTGTTTCAGGGCGATCAGTTGCTCGGGGCCTGGGCATTGAAAACCCGGCCGACGCCTGCCGGCATGCGCATGTCGGACATGAGCCTGGGGCTCAAAGGTATTCTGCTGGAGGGTGACGCTACCTGGGAGGGTACGCGCGGGGCCAGCAGCAGTTCGTTCAAAGGTCGTCTGGCGGGCAAGAACCTCGCGGATGTGCTAAAGGCCTGGAACTTCGCACCCACTGTCACCAGTGAACGCTTCGAGATGAACGTGGACGGACGCTGGCCGGGTTCGCCTGCCTGGGTCGGTCTGAAGCGCTATTCCGGCAGCCTGGATGCCACGCTGAACAGAGGCCAGTTCGTCGAAGTCGAGGGTGGCGCTCAGGCGTTGCGGGTGTTCGGGCTGTTGAATTTCAACTCCATCGGCCGGCGTCTGCGCCTGGACTTCTCTGACCTGCTGGGCAAAGGCCTGAGCTACGACCGGGTCAAAGGGCTGCTGGTCGCCAGCGACGGTGTCTATGTGACGCGTAACCCGATCACCCTGACCGGGCCGTCGAGCAATCTGGAGCTCAACGGTACGCTGGACATGGTCCGCGATCGTGTCGATGCGAAGCTGCTGGTGACCTTGCCGGTGACCAATAACCTGCCTATCGCTGCACTGATTGTCGGCGCGCCAGCCATTGGCGGGGCACTGTTCCTGGTCGACAAGCTGCTGGGCGACCGGGTTGCGCGTTTTGCCAGCGTGCAATACAAGGTCGAAGGGCCCTGGAAAGAGCCGAAGATCACCTTCGACAAGCCATTTGAAAAGCCCCAATAGCGTCCCATGGAGTACAGTGGTGGCCATGTCATTCAGGAGCGGGTTGCCATGTCCTTCGCGGTGATTCAGATGGTCAGCCAAAGCGATGTCCTGGCCAATCTGGCCAGCGCCCGACGTCTGCTGGAACAGGCTGCCGAAGGTGGCGCGCGGCTGGCGGTACTGCCCGAAAACTTCGTCGCAATGGGGCGCCGCGACGTCGCCGATATCGGGCGTGCCGAGGCTCAGGGGCACGGACCGATCCTGCCATGGTTGAAACTGGCCGCTCGCGACCTCAAGTTATGGATTGTTGCCGGAACCTTGCCACTGCCGCCGGATGAGCGACCGGATGGCAAGGTGACGGCGTGTTCGCTGTTGATCGATGAGCACGGTGAGCAGGTGGCCCGTTATGACAAACTGCATCTGTTCGATGTGGACGTCGCTGACAATCGTGGCCGCTATCGTGAATCGGATGACTATGCTCATGGGAGCAGGGTGGTGGTAGCCGATACGCCTGTGGGGCGTCTGGGGCTGACCGTCTGTTATGACCTGCGCTTTCCCGAGCTGTACACCGCGCTGCGTGAGGCCGGTGCTGAACTGATTACCGCGCCGTCAGCGTTCACTGCGGTAACGGGGGCTGCGCACTGGGACATTCTGATCCGCGCGCGTGCTATCGAAACCCAGTGTTACGTGCTGGCGGCCGCACAGGGCGGGGTCCATCCGGGGCCTCGCGAGACTTACGGACACGCGGCCATCGTTGATCCATGGGGCCGCGTACTGGCCGAGCAGGCGCAGGGTGAAGCGGTGCTGCTGGCCACACGCGACAGTGAAGAACAGGCGTCCATACGGGCGCGGATGCCGGTGTCCAGTCACCGGCGCTTTTTTTCGCAGGACGCCATGCGGCCTGCTTCGGAGTGAATATGAGTGATCTGTCCTCAGTCAGCGAACACCTTCTGGCACCCGGCGGCCTGAGCCTCGACAGCCTGCAGTCCGTGCTGGGCGATCTGGCCGGGCCAGGAATCGACGCGGCCGATCTGTATTTTCAGGGCATGATCTCCGAGTCCTGGTCGCTCGAAGACGGGATCGTCAAGGAAGGCAGTTTCAATCTCGATCAAGGCGTTGGCGTGCGTGCCCAGTCGGGCGAGAAAACCGGCTTTGCGTACAGCAACGCGATCACCCCCGAGGCCTTGCGCACCGCCGCACAGGCCGCGCGCTCTATTTCCCGCGCTGGCCAGAAGGGCCGTGTACAAGCCTTCACCTCGCAGGACGTGGCGCAGTTGTATGCCCCGGATAACCCGCTGGAAGTGCTGAGCCGCGCCGAGAAGGTCGAGTTGCTCAAGCGCATCGACGTTGCGACGCGTGCGCTGGACTCGCGTATCCAGCAGGTTTCGGTGAGCATGGCCGGTGTCTGGGAGCGCATCCTGGTGGCCGCCGCGGATGGCAGCCTGGCCGCTGATGTGCGTCCGCTGGTGCGTTTCAACGTCAGTGTCATCGTCGAGCAGAATGGCCGCCGCGAGCGGGGCGGGCACGGCGGCGGCGGGCGTACCGACTACCGTTATTTCCTGGCCGACGATCGCGCCATGGGCTACGCCCGTGAGGCCCTGCGTCAGGCACTGGTCAACCTGGAAGCGATTCCCGCACCGGCAGGCACCTTGCCGGTGGTACTCGGCTCCGGCTGGTCCGGTGTGCTGCTGCACGAAGCGGTCGGCCACGGCCTTGAGGGCGACTTCAACCGCAAGGGCAGTTCGGCCTACAGCGGGCGCATGGGCGAGATGGTTGCGTCGAAACTCTGCACCATCGTCGACGACGGCACCCTGGCGGGGCGTCGTGGCTCGCTGAGTGTCGATGACGAAGGCACACCGACCGAATGCACGACGCTGATCGAGAACGGCGTGCTCAAGGGCTACATGCAGGACAAGCTCAATGCACGCCTGATGGGCGTGGCCAGCACCGGCAACGGCCGTCGCGAGTCCTATGCCCACCTGCCGATGCCTCGCATGACCAACACCTACATGCTGGGCGGGCAGAGCGATCCGCAGGAAATCATCGCCTCAGTGAAGCGCGGCATCTACTGCGCCAACCTGGGCGGTGGCCAGGTGGATATCACCAGCGGCAAGTTCGTGTTTTCGACCAGTGAGGCTTATTTGATCGAAGACGGCAAGATCACTGCGCCGGTCAAAGGCGCGACCTTGATCGGTAACGGGCCGGAAGCCATGAGCAGGGTGTCGATGGTGGGTAACGATCTGTCGCTGGACAGCGGCGTCGGTACGTGCGGGAAAGATGGCCAGTCGCTGCCAGTCGGTGTGGGTCAGCCTACGCTGAAAATCGACGCGATTACCGTGGGTGGCACCGGTAGCTGAATGTGAGTCGGGGCCGGCTGCTTGCTGCTGCCGGCCCCGAGGGCGAAATCAACGCAGACCGCGTTGAAGTTCGTCCAGCTCACGGATGTATTTGAAGATTTTGCGGCTGGTGGCCGGCGGTTTGTTGCGTGCAACTTCGTGTTGCGCCTGACGGATCAGCGAACGCAGCTGCTGACGGTCGGCATCGGGGTATTCGACAACGAATTTCTCGAGGTCGGCGTCATCGCCCGCGATCAGGCGATCACGCCAGCGCTCCAGATTGTGGAAACGTTCATTGTATTGGCGAGTGGAGGCATCGAGTTGGTCCAGCAATACCAGAATGGCTTCCTGGTCCTGATCGCGCATCAGCTTGCCGATGAACAGAATATGCCGCTTTCGCGCGATGTTCGCCGTGTGCTTGGGCGCTTCGGCCAGGGCCTTGCGCAAAGCGTCGGTCAGCGGCAGCTTGGCCAGCACATCGGCTTTGAGTGTTGTCAGTCGCTCGCCGAGGTCGACCAGAGCATGCAGCTCTCGTTTGACCTGGGTTTTGCTTTTCTCCCCGTCGAGGGAGTCGTCGTAAGAATCAACCATGGGGGCAGTCCGCAAAGAAACGCCGCCATGATAACCAGTCATGGGCCGCTTGTCCGGCCCGGTCGGTATTCGGCCTGTGCTGAAAGAAGAATTTGATGGAGAAAATCATGAGTGCAACCCAAAGCGTCGGCCCACAAGCCTTGCCCGAGCTGCAGGAGCAGGTCGAGCAGATCATCGCCGAAGCCCGGCGTCAGGGCGCCAGCGCCTGCGAAGTCGCGGTGTCGGTGGATCAGGGGCTGTCGACATCGGTCCGTCAGCGTGAAGTCGAAACCGTCGAGTTCAACCGCGATCAGGGCTTTGGTATCACCCTGTATGTCGGACAGCGCAAGGGCTCGGCCAGCACGTCGGCAACCGGCGCCGATGCGATTCGTGAAACGGTCGCCGCTGCCCTGGCGATTGCCGAACACACCTCCGTAGATGAAAGCTCCGGGCTGGCCGACGCTGCGCTGATGGCCAAAGAGGTCATGGATTTTGACCTTTACCACACCTGGGACATCACGCCCGAGCAGGCCATCGAGAAGGCGTTGCTCTGCGAAGCGGCAGCCTTCGATGCCGACAGCCGCATCAAGAACGCCGACGGCACCACGCTCAATACCCATCAGGGCTGCCGTGTATACGGCAACAGCAATGGCTTCATCGGTGGTTATGCGTCAACGCGGCACAGCCTCAGCTGTGTGATGATCGCCGAGGGCGAAGGCCAGATGCAGCGCGATTACTGGTATGACGTCAACCGCAAAGGCGATCTGCTGGCCGATGCGCAGAGTATTGGCCGCAAGGCGGCGTTGCGTGCAGCGAGCCGTCTGGGCGCGCGTCCTGTGCCGACCTGTGAAGTGCCGGTGCTGTTTGCTGCGGAGTTGGCAGGCGGTCTGTTCGGCAGCTTTCTCGGCGCCATTTCCGGCGGTACCCTGTACCGCAAGTCGTCGTTCCTCGAAGGCGCGCTGGGTCAGCGGCTGTTCCCCGAGTGGATGACCATTGATGAGCGCCCGCACCTGAAGCATGCGATGGGCAGTTCGGCGTTCGACAGTGATGGTCTGGCGACCTTCGCCAAACCGTTCGTGGCAGGTGGGGATCTGGTTTCCTACGTGCTGAGCACGTATTCCGGCCGCAAGCTGGGCATGCCGAGCACTGCCAACGCGGGCGGTGTGCACAACCTGTTCGTTACCCACGGTTCGGACGACCAGGGCGCGCTGATCCGGCGCATGGGACGCGGCTTGCTGGTGACCGAACTGATGGGCAGCGGCCTGAACATGGTCACCGGCGACTATTCGCGCGGCGCGGCAGGCTTCTGGGTAGAGAATGGCGAGATTCAGTTCCCGGTTCAGGAAGTGACCATTGCCGGCAACATGCGCGACATGTTCAAGCAGATCGTCGCCGTTGGCAGCGATCTTGAGCTGCGCAGCAACATCCGCACCGGCTCGGTACTGATCGAGCGAATGATGGTGGCGGGGAGCTGACAGATCCCCGATTCTGGCTATCGTGCCCATAAGCGCAGAGCGTCGCACGATAGTTGCAATCATCGTTCCCTACACTACAGCGTGGGAATGCAGTTCTCGACGCTTTGCGCCGTCAAGAGGACGCGGAGCGTCCGGAACGGCATGCGACGCGGAGCGCCGCACGATAGTTGCGATCATCGTTCCCTACGCTCCAGCGTGGGAATGCAGTTCTCGACGCTCTGCGTCGCAAGAGGACGCAGAGCGTCCGGAAAGGCATACGACGCGGAGCGCCGCACGATAGTTGCGGTTATCGTTCCTCACGCTCCAGCGTGGGAATGCAGTTCTCGACGCTCTGCGTCGCAAGAGGACGCAGAGCGTCGCACGATAGTTGAGGTTATCGTTCCCTACGCTCCAGCGTGGGAATGCATTTCGTGACGCTCTGCGTCACCCATCCGCTTGCGGCGTTGACCGCCAATAACCTCCGTCCGAACCCGCGTTTTACGTTTCCCTCAAAGCATGTTCACGCTCACCGGCGCAAGGCGGTGAAGCGATCGGGCTTGTGTTGATTCTGTATCTCATTTAATAATGAATATCATTTCTAAAATGAACTGCGATCATGGGGTCTGTTCTGAGCGAGTTGTCTTAGCTGGAAATCAGCGTGGCTTGAGTCTGCGGATTCGTTGTGCGCTTGAAACCGACGAGCCTCTGCTGATCGAGCATTACCTCGCCAAGAGGCGTTCCTGACGCGATTGACCGCCACGCCCCGGCCCATGGTCGCTGCCTAGCCAACGTTCCTGGAGGTACTTCATGCAGCATTGGAAACGCACCATCGAGCAGGCCAATCGCTGTTTCAATCTCGGCGAGTGGGTCGAGGCCCGCGAGTTGTACCTTCAGGCGCTGGCGTTGGCGCAGGTCTTGTTCGAGCGCTGGGCGGATGTCGACGAAGCCGTCGCGGCCTGTGTGATTTCTCACCATAACCTGGCGGATCTGCACCTGAGTCTGGGCCAGCCGGAGGAGAGCGCCGAGTACCTGTGCGCCATCCACCAGCACCTGTTGCGGACCCTGCAGGATCAACGTCTTTCGCCCGCCCTGCGTGAAGCGGCCTTGCGCCACAGCAGCAAAACCTACGCCGAGCTGCTGAGTTTCATCAGCGAACACGGCGAATACCCGCGCACTCATCGGTTGCTGAACAGCAGCAGCGAGCATACGCGCTCAGCGCTGCAGCGCCATTCGGCAGCCCCTTCCGGACTTTTCTACGGAGCACATTGAAATGCCCTACACCTTGCCAGCACTGCCTTACGCATACGACGCCCTTGAGCCGCATATCGATGCGCAAACCATGGAAATCCACTACACCAAGCATCACCAGACGTACATCAACAACCTCAATGCGGCAATCGAAGGCACGGAGTTCGCCGACTGGTCTTTGGAGAAGCTGGTCGCCAGTGTCCAACAGTTGCCTGAAAACCTGCGCCCCGCAGTGATCAATCAGGGTGGCGGCCATGCCAATCATTCGTTGTTCTGGGAGGTCATGGTGCCGGGCGGGGGAGGTTTACCCAAAGGCGCTGTCGCGTCGGCGATTGACGAACAACTGGGCGGCTACGAACGCTTCAAGGAGGCATTCACCAAGGCCGCGTTGACCCGTTTTGGCAGTGGCTGGGCATGGCTGAGCGTCACGCCTGACAAGAAGCTGGTGGTGGAAAGCAGTGGTAACCAGGACAGCCCGTTGATGAACGGCAACACGCCGATTCTGGGGCTGGACGTGTGGGAGCACGCTTACTACCTGCGCTATCAGAACCGTCGTCCCGAATACATTAACGCGTTCTACAACGTGATCAATTGGGAAGAGGTGTCCCGCCGTTATCAGGCCGCTCTGGCCTGAGCCTGGCAGCCGGTCCCAAGGCCGCGTATGCGCTCCGGATTCCTCACGCTCAGCAATGTGCGGTTATTTCGTCTGGCAGTCGGGAGCGTGTTGCTGTTGGCGGGTATGGCGCTCCTGGTTGCCCATGGGCTGAACTGGATGCGCGTTCAAGGCTGGTGGTGACGGATACCGCGTTTGTCCGAGGGCTTATTCGCCTTCATCAAACCGGTTGTCGATCAGCTCGACCAGACCATCGAGCGCTTCCTGTTCGAATTCGCCTTCGGTGTGCAGGTGGATCTCGGTGCCCTTGCCGGCAGCCAGCATCATCACGGCCATGATGCTTTTGCCGTCGACCATGCTCTCCGGAGTGCGGCCGACCCTGATCTTGCAGGGAAACTTGCCTGCGACGCCGACGAATTTGGCGGCAGCGCGGGCGTGCAGGCCCAGTTTGTTGATGATGGTGATTTGACGAGCGGGCATCGCAGTGAAAATCCTTCAGCTGAGGTCGCGGTGGCGAACCTGAACGTTCTTGAGTGATTGTTGCAAGACCTGACCAAGCCGCTCGGTCAGGTAGACCGAACGGTGGTGTCCGCCGGTGCAGCCGATGGCAATGGTAACGTAAGAACGGTTACTGGCTGCAAACCGGGGTAGCCATTTGTTCAGGTAAGCGAAGATGTCCTGAAACATTTCTTCGACATCAGGCTGCACCGACAGGTAGTCGATTACGGGTTGTTCAAGCCCAGAGTGGTCGCGCAGTTCTGGCTTCCAGTACGGATTGGGCAGGCAGCGCACGTCGAATACCAGGTCTGCATCGACAGGCATGCCGCGCTTGAAACCAAACGACTCGATCAGAAACGCAGTGCCTGGTTCGGGCTTGTTCAGCAGACGAAGCTTGAGCGCGTCGCGCAACTGATAGAGGTTCAGGTGGGTGGTGTTGATCTTCAGGTCGGCCAGATCGATGATCGGGCCAAGCAGTGCAGTCTCGTCGCGTATCGCTTCGGCCAGCGAACGATCTGCCGTGCTCAGGGGGTGGCGGCGCCGGGTTTCCGAGAAGCGCTTGAGCAGGGTGGCTTCGTCTGCATCCAGGTACAGCACGTCGCACTGAATATTGCGCGAACGTACTTCATCCAGCATCTGCGGAAAACGGGTCAGATGGCTGGGCAGGTTGCGGGCATCTATCGAAACCGCCAGCAAGGGTTCGGCGAGTTCTGTGTTGATCAGCGCGCGTTCGGCCAGCTCCGGCAACAGGCCGGCCGGCAGGTTATCGACGCAGTAAAAGCCGCTGTCTTCCAGTACATCGAGCGCCGTACTCTTGCCTGAGCCGGAGCGACCGCTGACGATGATCATGCGCATGGTCAGTTTCCGTTCTGCACGTCCAGCACCACCTGATAAAGCGCCTCAGCGCTTTGGGCGCTGCGCAGACGCTTACGCACATCTTTGTCGTCGAGCATGCTGGCGATCTGGCGCAGCAGCTCCAGGTGCTCATCGGTAGCGGCTTGCGGGACCAGCAGTACGAACAGCAGGTCAACCGGCGCGCCATCAATGGCGTCGAAATCCACGGGTGTAGCGAGGTGAATCACTGCACTGACAGGCTCGCTGCAGTCAGCGAGGCGGCAGTGGGGGATGGCAATACCGTTGCCAAAACCGGTCGAGCCCAGTTTTTCCCGGGCGACGAGGCTTGCGAATACCATGTCCGAAACCATGCCCGGCACTTCACGGCCGATCAGGTTGGCAATTTCTTCGAGTACACGCTTTTTGCTGCCACCCGGCACGTTCACGAGGGAGCGGCCGGGGGTCAGGATATTTTCGATTCGGATCATTAAATGGGCGTTAGCGAGCGGCCGCACCTTTGAGGATGCTTTGCTGCTTTTCCTTATGCTTGAGCAATTGTCGGTCTAGCTTGTCAGTGAGCAGGTCGATGGCAGCGTACATGTCATCATGTTCAGCATTGGCAACGACCTCTCCACCATGGATGTGCAACGTGGCTTCGATCTTCTGCTTGAGCTTTTCGACCGTCATCGTGACCTGCACGTTGGTAATCTTGTCAAAATGCCCTTCGAGCTTCTTGAGCTTGAGCTCAACGTATTCACGAAGGGGTTTGGTCACTTCCAGTTGGTGTCCACTGATGTTGACTTGCATACAGCTTTCTCCTTTGCCAGTGCATAAAGAGGCAGGCATGGCGCCTGCCACTGGAACGCTGTGGCTCGGCCTGCATCACATCAGTCGCTTACGCTCACTGGAAGGGGCGATCCCGAGAGACTCACGGTACTTGGCGACTGTGCGACGGGCTACTTGAATGCCTTGTGCCTCCAGTAAACCAGCGATCTTGCTATCACTCAACGGCTTTTTCTGATTTTCCGCCGCAACCAGTTTTTTGATGATTGCGCGAATTGCCGTGGACGAGCATTCACCGCCTTCGGAGGTGCTCACATGACTTGAGAAGAAGTATTTCAGCTCGTAAATGCCGCGTGGGGTGTGCATGAATTTCTGCGTGGTCACCCGCGAGATGGTCGATTCGTGCATGCCCACTGCCTCGGCAATATCGTGCAGCACGAGCGGCTTCATGGCCTCGTCGCCGTACTCGAGAAAACCGCGCTGATGTTCGACGATCTGCGTGGCGACCTTCATCAGCGTTTCGTTGCGGCTTTGCAGGCTCTTGATGAACCAGCGTGCTTCCTGCAACTGATTGCGCATGAAGGTGTTGTCTGCACTGGTGTCGGCGCGCCGCACGAAGCCCGCGTATTGCGGATTGACGCGCAGGCGCGGCACCGACTCCTGATTGAGTTCGACCAGCCAGCGTTCGTTGTCCTTGCGCACGATCACGTCCGGAATGACGTATTCGGCTTCGGTGGATTCGATCTGTGAGCCGGGACGCGGGTTGAGGCTCTGCACCAGCTCGATGACCTGGCGCAGCTCGTCTTCCTTGAGTTTCATGCGCCGCATCAGTTGGCCGTAGTCGCGGCTTCCGAGCAGATCGATGTAGTCGCTGACCAGGCGTTGTGCTTCCGTCAGCCAGGGCGTTTTTGCCGGTAGCTGGCGCAGTTGCAGCAGCAGGCATTCGCTCAGGTTGCGTGCGCCGATGCCAGCAGGTTCAAACTGCTGGATGCGGTGCAGTACCGCTTCGATCTCGTCGAGCTCGATGTCCAGCTCGGGGTCGAACGACTCGAGAATCTCATCGAGTGTCTCGTCGAGGTAACCCTGGTTGTTGATGCAGTCGATCAGCGTGACTGCCACCAGGCGGTCCTTGTCGGACATCGGCGCAACATTCAGTTGCCACAGCAGGTGGCTTTGCAGGCTTTCGCCGACAGAGGTGCGTGTGGTGAAGTCCCACTCGTCATCATCGTTGCTTGGCAGGCTGCTGGCGCTGGTCTGGTAGATGTCTTCCCAGGCCGTATCGACGGGCAGCTCGTTGGGAATGCGTTCGTTCCATTCGCCTTCTTCAAGGTTGTCCACGGTAGGCGCGGATTCCTGATAAGTCGGTTCCTGAACGTCGGGGTTGGGCTTTTGTTCGATGTTGTCGGCAAGCGGGTCGGAGTGGTCGAAGTCGTCGCCTTCTTCCTGCCGCTCCAGCATAGGGTTTGACTCCAGCGCCTCCTGGATCTCCTGCTGGAGATCCAGAGTGGAAAGCTGGAGTAAACGGATTGCCTGTTGCAGCTGCGGTGTCATCGTCAGCTGCTGGCCCATTCTCAAGACTAGCGATGGTTTCATGGCAGGGGCTAAACACCTTATTCGCCGGCGCGCATGCGCCATCTACTACAGGCGCCGTGGCGCCAACTTAAGCAAATTATATGCCTGAAACCTGTGCATTTGCCTAGAGTGGTATGACAAATAAAATCTTGTCAATACACTGCGTAGGCATCAATCGGCTGCGAAGCGCAAAGGGGCAGTCGATTAAAGGCGGAACTCGTGGCCGAGGTAGACCTCTTTCACCAGCTGATTCGCCAGAATGGTCTCGGAGTCGCCTTCCGCAATCAGCTGTCCATCGTTGACGATGTAGGCCATTTCGCAGATATCCAGCGTTTCCCGGACATTGTGGTCAGTGATCAGTACACCGATACCCTTGGCCTTGAGGTGGTGAATGATCTGCTTGATGTCGCCTACCGAAATAGGGTCGACACCTGCGAACGGTTCATCCAGGAGGATGAATTTCGGCGCGGTGGCCAGGGCCCGAGCGATTTCCACGCGGCGACGTTCACCACCCGACAGGCTCATGCCCAGGTTGTCGCGGATATGGGTAATGTGGAACTCCTGCAGCAGGCTTTCCAGTTCCTTGCGGCGCGCACCGGCATCGAGCTCCTTGCGGGTCTCGAGAATCGCCATGATATTGTCGGACACCGACAGCTTGCGGAAAATCGAGGCTTCCTGAGGCAGGTAGCCGATACCCGCGCGGGCGCGACCGTGCATGGGTTGATGGCTGACATCCAGATCGTCAATCAGCACACGACCCTGATCAGCCTGGACCAGACCCACGATCATGTAGAAGCAAGTGGTCTTGCCGGCGCCGTTCGGGCCCAGCAGGCCGACGATCTGGCCGCTGTCGATGGAGATGCTCACATCGCGCACGACCTGCCGGCTTTTGTAGCTTTTAGCCAGATGCTGGGCTTTGAGCGTCGCCATTTACTGGGCCTTCTGAGGTTGATCGGTTTTCTTTTTCGGCTGGATGACCATGTCGATACGCGGACGTGGTGTAGTCACCTTGGCGCCATTGGCCCGACCGGCGCTGACGACCTGTCTGACCGTGTCGTAGACGATCTTCTCGCCTTCCGAGGTGTTGCCATCATTGATGACCTTGGCCTTGTCGATCAGGACGATACGGTCCTGGCCGGCGTAATACTGGATGGTGACGGCATAGGCCTGCACGATCGGTTTGTCCACGGCAGGCTTCTGCTCGTAGTAGGCCAGGTTGCCGACGGAGGTGAATATGTCGACTTCGCCCTGGGCGTTTCGCGTGATCGTCACGGTGTTGCCTGTGATTTTCATCGAGCCCTGAGTGATGATGACATTGCCCTTGTAAGTCGCCACGCCTTTCTTGTCATCGAGCTGAGCATCGTCAGACTGGATGTGGATAGGCTGATCTCGGTCGGTTGGCAGGGACCAGGCGCTCGCGCTTCCCAGTGCTGCGCCCAGGCCGAGCAATAAAGGAAGAGTTTTAACGAGCCTCATACTGTCCTCTTACGTTGGACAGCAGGTCCATCCTGCTGTCTTTCAAATACGCTTTCATTCCCTTGGCCGTAGTGACACCGCCCGCGCCGTCGATTCTAACGTCTTGGTCGGTCTCCGCATATTCCTTCTGAGGAAATACGGTCATGCGACTGCTGGTAATAATGGTCGTACGCTGTTTTTCATCGGTGCGCTCAACACGAACGGAATCCATGAGCTCGACCTGATCGCCCCCGGACGAAACTTCACCTCGTTTGCTTTGCACGTGCCACGGAAATGCTCCGCCGCGGTACATGTTCAGATTGGGTGTCGTCAGCAGGCTCACATCTGTGGCCTTCACATGCTCGACCTTGTCGGAGGTCATGTCGTACTGAAGTGTGCCATCTGGCAGATACTGCACGCTGCGAGTATTGACCGCATAGTAGTCGATCGCCGTGTCGTCAATCGACGCATCAGGCTGATCCATGAAGCTTTCCGGGCTGATGTTCCAGTAGCCGACCGCTGCCAGCAGCAGCGCCAGTACCCCGAGAAGCAGGAACTTGCGAAATTTTTTAGTGAACATAATGGCTTCTATAAATAGGCGGAGTGAGCCGCTTCAAGGTTGCCTTGCGCACTCAGAATCAGTTCGCAGAATTCGCGCGCTGCACCTTCGCCGCCTCGCGCCCTGGTTATCCCGTGTGCATGCTCGCGTACAAAGCCGGCAGCATTGGCCACTGCCATGCCCAGACCGACGCGTCTGATAACGGGCAAGTCTGGCAGATCATCACCCAGATAGGCGACCTGTTCGTAACTCAGATCGAGTTCTGCCAGCAACTTGTCCAGCACTACCAGCTTGTCTTCACGTCCCTGGAACAGGTGTTCAATGCCCAGGCTCTTTGCCCGGCGCTCGACTATCGCGGTCTTGCGGCCACTGATGATCGCCGTGGTGACGCCTGAGGCTATCAGCATTTTAATGCCTTGGCCGTCGAGGGTATTGAATGTCTTTATCTCGCTGCCATCTTCCATGAAGTAAAGGCGGCCATCGGTCAGTACGCCATCGACGTCGAAGACTGCCAGCTTGATGGCCTTGCCGCGTTGCTTGAGATCCTGGGTCATTATTTGGGTTTCCATTACATGACGCCTGCGCGCAGGAGATCCTGCAGGTTGAATGCGCCAACCGGACGGTCGTTCTGGTCTACGACAACAAGCGCACTGATTTTGTTGTCCTCCATGATTTTCAGCGCCTCGGCGGCGAGCATCTCGGCATGGGCGGTCTTGCCATGAAGCGTCATGACCTCATCGATGATGGTCTGGCGGATATCGACAGGGCGGTCCAGGGTCCGGCGCAAATCACCGTCGGTGAAGATGCCGGCCAGTGTGCCGTCAGCTTCGACGATGGCGGTCATACCCAAACCTTTACGAGTCATTTCAAGCAGCGCGTCGCGCAGCAGGGTGCCGCGTTGCACGCTAGGCAGTGATTCGCCGGAGTGCATCACATTCTCGACCTTGAGCAGCAGGCGGCGACCCAATGCGCCGCCCGGATGGGAGAATGCGAAATCTTCGGCGGTGAAGCCGCGTGCGTTGAGCAGCGCCACGGCGAGGGCGTCGCCCATGACCAGTGCGGCGGTCGTCGAGGACGTCGGTGCCAGGTTGAGCGGGCAGGCCTCATGCACGACATGCGCGTTGAGGTTGATGTCGGCAGCCTTGGCCAGAATGGACTCGGGGTCGCCGGTCAGGCTGATCATCTTTATGCCCAGACGTTTGATCAGTGGCAGCAGGGTGACGATTTCGTTGGTGCTGCCGGAGTTCGACAGGGCCAGGATGATGTCATCACGGGTGATCATGCCCATGTCGCCGTGGCTGGCTTCGGCCGGATGCACGAAAAACGAGGTGGTGCCGGTGCTCGCCAGCGTCGCAGCGATCTTGTTGCCGATGTGTCCGGACTTGCCCATGCCGACCACGACCACACGCCCTTTGCTGGCGAGGATCATTTCGCACGCGCGCACGAAATCGCCGTCAAGACGTTCAAGCAAGCCTTGTATGGCTTCTATCTCAAGGCGAATGGTGCGTTGCGCCGATTGGATCAGGTCACTGGATTGGTTCATGTCTGGAGAGGGTCAGCCTGCTGAAAGGCGGCGATTATAGCGGTAATGAACGATTCCCTCACGTCTGATCGTCGTTGTGTTGTTTTTAAACGAATTTCCTACGCACCTGCGGGTCTGTATTCAAGCCTGTGGCCATAACATTGTGGTACAGAATAATTCAGCGAATACCTGAACCGCTCGGTTCTCTTCTTGGGGGCGGGTGGCTGCGGTGATATAGTTCGCGGCCTGTTCGGCACGCCTGGGCAGCCTCTCGGTGTTCAAAAAACCGGCGGCTCGGGGTGGAAGCTGTATCGCAAGGAGTTTAGATGAGTCCTGATGACGCCTATGCGGTCGAGTTGAAAGGTGTGTCTTTCAAACGCGGTGCGCGCAGCATTTTCAATAACGTTGATATTCGTATTCCGCGCGGCAAGGTCACCGGGATCATGGGGCCGTCAGGCTGCGGCAAGACAACCCTGCTGCGCCTGATGGGTGCCCAGTTGCGCCCGAGCGAAGGGCAGGTGTGGGTCAACGGCCAGAATCTGCCGGAGCTTTCGCGCAGTGATCTGTTCGATGCCCGCAAGCAGATGGGCGTTTTGTTTCAGAGCGGTGCGCTGTTTACCGATCTGGATGTATTCGAAAACGTCGCCTTTCCCCTGCGTGTGCACACCGAGCTGCCGGAAGAAATGATCCGCGACATCGTTCTGCTCAAGCTTCAGGCCGTAGGCCTGCGCGGCGCGGTGGAACTGATGCCGGACGAATTGTCGGGCGGCATGAAGCGTCGTGTCGCGCTGGCGCGCGCAATCGCGCTCGACCCGCAGATTCTCATGTATGACGAGCCCTTCGTCGGGCAGGACCCGATTGCGATGGGGGTGCTGGTGCGCCTGATCCGCCTGCTCAACGACGCGCTGGGTATCACCAGTATCGTGGTGTCCCATGACCTCAGCGAGACGGCGAGCATTGCCGACTATCTATATGTTGTCGGCGACGGGCAGGTGCTGGGGCAGGGTACGCCTCAGGAACTGATGTCCTCGGACAATCCACGTATTCGTCAATTCATGACCGGCGAGCCGGACGGCCCTGTACCGTTCCACTATCCGGCGCCGGATTTTCGCGAAGATCTATTGGGGAAGCGCTGATGCGCAATAAGTCACTGATGGACCGGGTTCGCCTGCTGGGGCGCTCGGCCATCGATATTGTTACTGTTCTGGGGCGTTCCGGTCTGTTTCTGGTGCATGCCTTGCTCGGTCGCGGCGGTGCGGGCAGCAGTTTTCAACTGCTGGTCAGGCAGCTGTATTCGGTGGGTGTCATGTCGCTGGTCATCATCGTGGTGTCCGGCATGTTCATCGGCATGGTGCTGGCGCTGCAGGGGTTCAGCATCCTGACCAAATACGGTTCGGAGCAGGCGGTCGGCCAGATGGTTGCCCTGACCCTGCTGCGTGAACTCGGCCCTGTGGTGACAGCCTTGCTGTTCGCCGGTCGTGCAGGCTCTGCATTGACCGCCGAGATCGGCAACATGAAATCCACCGAGCAGCTGTCGAGCCTGGAAATGATCGGTGTCGACCCGCTCAAGTACATCGTTGCGCCGCGTCTGTGGGCCGGGTTTATCTCGCTGCCGATTCTGGCGATGATTTTCAGCGTGGTTGGTATCTGGGGAGCTTCCTGGGTGGCGATCGATTGGCTGGGAGTCTATGACGGTTCTTTCTGGTCGAACATGCAGAACAGCGTTTCTTTCACGAACGATGTGCTCAACGGGGTGATCAAAAGCGTCGTATTTGCCTTCGTGGTGACATGGATTGCCGTTTTCCAGGGTTACGATTGCGAGCCTACTTCCGAGGGGATCAGTCGCGCGACGACCAGAACTGTCGTTTACGCCTCGTTGGCCGTGCTGGGACTGGACTTTATTTTGACCGCTTTGATGTTTGGAGATTTCTGATGCAAAACCGTGCCATCGAAACCGGAGTCGGTCTGTTCCTGCTGGCGGGGATACTGGCTCTGCTCCTGCTGGCCCTGCGAGTCAGTGGTCTGAGCACGAGCGCGAGCACCGACACCTATAAACTTTATGCCTACTTCGACAATATTGCCGGTTTGACTGTCAGAGCCAAGGTAAGCATGGCTGGCGTCACGATCGGCAAGGTGACGGCGATCGATCTGGATCGCGATACCTTCACCGGTCGCGTCACGCTGGAGATTCAGAAGAAGGTCGATAACCTGCCTTCGGACTCGACTGCGTCGATTCTGACTGCCGGTTTGCTGGGTGAAAAATACATTGGTCTCAGCGTCGGTGGCGATGACAAGCTGCTCAAGGATGGCGGGACTATCCATGACACGCAGTCGTCGCTGGTGCTGGAAGACCTGATCGGAAAATTCCTGCTCAATACTGTTAGTAAAGACGCCAAGTGAGGAGCTTCAAATGATCTCTATTCTGCGCCGTGGCCTGCTGGTATTGCTGGCCACTCTGCCAATGCTGGCGAATGCTGCGGCCACCCCGTCGGCTCATGACCTGGTGGAGCGCACCACCAAGGAACTGTTGAGTGATCTGGCGACCAATCGCGAACAGTACAAAACCAACCCAAGCGCGTTTTACGATGCGCTGAACCGCATCGTCGGTCCTGTCGTGGATGCCGACGGCATTTCCAAAAGCATCATGACCGTGAAGTATTCCCGCAAGGCGACGCCCAAGCAGGTTCAAGATTTTCAGGAAAACTTCAAGCGCAGCCTGATGCAGTTCTATGGCAATGCGTTGCTTGAATTCAACAACCAGGGCATCACCGTCGCGCCTGCCAAGGACGAAGGCGATGATCGCACCAGCGTGGACATGCAGGTCAAGGGCAATAACGGCGCGGTCTATCCGGTCTCCTACACGCTGGTCAAGCTGAACGGCGAGTGGAAAGTGCGTAACGTTGTCATCAACGGTATCAATATCGGCAAGCTGTTCCGTGATCAGTTCGCTGATGCGATGCAGCGCAACGGTAACAATCTGGATAAAACCATCGACAACTGGGCTGGCGAAGTGGCCAAGACCAAATCTACCGTTGATGCGACGCAGAAGACGGCACAATGACCGAATCTGCCGTCCGCCTTATCGGGCCGGGTGAGCTCAGTCTGATCGGTGTGCTGGATTACCGCACAGGGCCGCAACTGCGCAAGCAGGGTGCGGCACTGATCAAGTCCGGTGATCTGGCAGACCTCACGCTGGACTGCTCGGGTGTCGAGAAGTCCAGCAGCGTCGGCCTGGCCTTGTTGCTGGCGTTCATGCGTGATGCCAGGGATGCGGGCAAGTCGATGACTATCCGCTCACTCCCCGAAGACATGCGCCAGATAGCTCGCGTATCAGGTTTGACCGAGCTGCTGGGCGCCCACTGAAAGGCACTATCGAAAAAGCCCTTTATCCGGGACCTGCTTGTCGGGCTTCGCATAACATGGGCTTTTTTTGTATGATGCCAGACCCGCGCGCGTATAGCGCCGATCGAGGTTGAGCATGCAGGCCGTAGAAGTTAAAAGCTTCCTTGAAGGAAAGCTGCCGGAAATCAAAGTGGAAGTCGAAGGCGAAGGCTGCAACTTCCAGCTGAACATCATCAGCGACGAGTTGGCCGGCCTGAGCCCGGTCAAACGTCAGCAACAGATTTATACCCATCTGAACCCCTGGATTGCCGATGGCAGCATCCACGCGGTGACCATGAAATTTTTCAGCCGCGCTGCATGGGCCGAGCGTTCCTGAGCCAATTGGTGTCGAGACTCTAATGGATAAATTGATTATTACCGGCGGCGTTCGTCTTGATGGCGAAATTCGCATTTCCGGGGCAAAGAACTCTGCCCTGCCGATCCTTGCTGCCACGTTGCTGGCGGACGGACCCGTTACCGTTCAGAACCTGCCGCATCTGCACGACATCACGACCATGATCGAGCTGTTCGGTCGCATGGGCATCGAGCCTGTGATCGACGAAAAGCTCAGTGTCGAGATCGACCCGCGCACCATCAAGACCCTGGTCGCCCCGTACGAGCTGGTGAAGACCATGCGTGCGTCGATTCTGGTGCTGGGCCCGATGGTCGCTCGCTTCGGCGAGGCCGAAGTGGCTCTGCCAGGTGGCTGTGCCATCGGTTCGCGTCCGGTCGACCTGCACATCCGTGGCCTTGAAGCCATGGGCGCGATCATCGATGTCGAAGGTGGCTACATCAAGGCCAAGGCACCGGAAGGCGGCTTGCGTGGTGCGCATTTCTTCTTCGATACCGTGAGCGTGACCGGTACTGAAAACATCATGATGGCTGCCAGCCTCGCCAACGGTCGCAGCGTGCTGGAGAACGCCGCGCGCGAGCCAGAGGTTGTCGATCTAGCCAACTTCCTGATCGCAATGGGTGCCAAGATTCACGGCGCAGGTACCGACACCATCACCATCGACGGCGTCAAGCGTCTGGGCCCGGCCACTTACAAGGTCATGCCTGACCGTATCGAGACCGGCACCTACCTGGTGGCCGCTGCCGTTACCGGCGGCCGCGTCAAGGTCAAGGACACCGATCCGACCATCCTCGAAGCTGTGCTGCTCAAGCTTCAGGAAGCCGGTGCGGAAATTACGACCGGTGAAGACTGGATCGAGCTGAACATGCACGGCAAGCGTCCGAAAGCCGTCAATGTGCGTACCGCGCCTTATCCGGCGTTCCCGACCGACATGCAGGCGCAGTTCATTTCGCTCAACGCGATTGCCGAAGGCACGGGGGCGGTCATCGAGACCATCTTCGAAAACCGCTTCATGCACGTGTATGAAATGCACCGCATGGGCGCTCAGATTCAGGTTGAAGGCAACACCGCCATTGTCACCGGCACCGAAGTGCTCAAGGGCGCGCCAGTCATGGCGACCGACCTGCGTGCATCGGCCAGTCTGGTGATCTCGGCGCTGGTCGCTCAGGGCGACACGCTGATCGACCGCATCTACCATATAGACCGTGGTTACGAGTGCATCGAAGAGAAGCTGCAAATGCTGGGTGCCAAGATCCGCCGCGTTCCGGGCTAGCAGCATGCGGTCCTGATGCCGCTGGCATCGGGGCCGCCTGTTCTGTCGCGGGTGTGATTTCTGATTCGTTTCACTTCAGGTCAACAGGCCTGAGGGTTGTCACGCGCCGCTTGCGTCGTGACAAAAGTTTCCTGATAAGGACTTACGTTTCCCATGTTGACCATCGCACTGTCCAAGGGCCGCATTCTTGATGACACCCTGCCGCTTCTCGCTGAAGCGGGCATCGTGCCGACCGAGAATCCGGACAAGAGCCGCAAGCTCATCATCCCCACGACTCAGGCCGATGTGCGCCTGCTGATCGTGCGTGCTACCGACGTGCCGACCTATGTCGAGCATGGTGCCGCCGACCTGGGTGTCGCGGGCAAGGATGTGTTGATGGAATACACCGGTCAGGGCCTGTACGAGCCGCTGGACCTGCAGATTGCCAAGTGCAAGCTGATGACCGCGGGTGCCATCGGTGCGGTCGAGCCCAAGGGCCGTCTGCGTGTGGCGACCAAGTTCGTCAACGTTGCCAAGCGTTACTACGCCGAGCAGGGCCGTCAGGTCGATATCATCAAGTTGTACGGCTCCATGGAGCTGGCACCGCTGATTGGTCTGGCAGACAAGATCATCGACGTGGTCGACACCGGTAATACCCTGCGCGCCAACGGCCTCGAGCCCCAGGAACTGATCGCGACCATCAGTTCGCGTCTGGTGGTCAACAAGGCCTCCATGAAGATGCAGCACGCACGTATTCAGGCCCTCATCGACACCCTGCGCAAGGCAGTGGAGTCGCGACACCGTAGCTGATCCCCACACGCAACGTTGAGTTGCGTCCAGCTATCCGTGTCATAGCCAAATTTCTCAGGTGCCTGCGCGGATAGCTTGGTAGCTTTAGGCTCCTGAGCATCCGCCAATTATTGAGGCCCCGCTATGACCACTCCCACTGCAATTCGCCGACTCGACGCTGCTGACCCGGATTTCGCACGACATCTGGATCATCTGCTGAGCTGGGAAAGTGTGTCTGACGACTCGGTCAACCAGCGCGTGCTCGACATCATCAAGGCGGTGCGTGAGCGTGGCGACGCGGCGCTGGTCGAGTTCACCCAGAAGTTCGACGGGCTGCAGGTTGCGTCGATGGCTGACCTGATCCTGCCTCGCGAGCGCCTGGAGCTGGCGTTGACGCGCATTACTGCGGTTCAGCGCGAAGCCCTGGAAAAGGCCGCCGAGCGTGTGCGCAGCTACCACGAAAAGCAGAAGCAGGATTCCTGGAGCTACACCGAGGCCGACGGCACAGTGCTGGGCCAGAAGGTCACGCCGCTGGACCGTGCAGGCCTGTACGTGCCGGGTGGCAAGGCTTCCTATCCGTCTTCGGTATTGATGAACGCCATACCGGCCAAAGTGGCAGGCGTGACCGAAGTGGTCATGGTCGTGCCGACGCCACGTGGTGAAATCAACGAGCTGGTGCTGGCCGCTGCCTGCATTGCAGGGGTCGACCGGGTGTTCACCATCGGCGGGGCGCAGGCTGTTGCAGCGCTGGCTTACGGCACTGAAAGCGTGCCGAAAGTCGACAAAGTGGTCGGCCCTGGCAACATCTATGTGGCGACCGCCAAGCGTCACGTGTTCGGTCAGGTGGGGATCGACATGATCGCCGGTCCTTCCGAGATTCTGGTGGTGTGTGACGGTCAGACCGATCCTGACTGGATCGCCATGGACCTGTTCTCCCAGGCCGAGCACGACGAAGATGCCCAGGCCATTCTGGTCAGTCCGGATGCCGAATTTCTCGACAAGGTGGCGGCCAGCATCACCCGTCTGCTGCCGACCATGGAGCGGGCGGCCATCGTCGAAACGTCGATCAACGGTCGCGGCGCGCTGATAAAGGTGGCTGACATGGCCCAGGCCATCGAAGTCGCCAATCGCATCGCGCCCGAGCACCTCGAACTGTCGGTCGCCGATCCGGAAGCCTGGCTGCCGCAGATCCGCCATGCGGGTGCGATCTTCATGGGACGCCACACCTCCGAAGCGCTGGGCGATTACTGTGCCGGCCCCAACCATGTGCTGCCGACCTCCGGCACGGCGCGCTTTTCCTCGCCGCTGGGCGTCTACGATTTCCAGAAGCGCTCGTCGATCATCTATTGCTCGCCGCAAGGTGCGTCCGAGCTGGGCAAGACAGCGTCCGTGCTGGCTCGTGGCGAGTCTCTGAGCGGCCACGCGCGCAGTGCCGAATATCGAATCACTGACCCTGACTGGAAAGCAGGCAACACAGAGGACGGCAAATAATGAGCAAATTCTGGAGCCCTTTTGTCAGCGATCTGGTGCCTTATGTGCCGGGCGAACAGCCGAAGCTGACCCGAGTGGTCAAGCTCAATACCAATGAAAACCCGTATGGCCCTTCGCCAAAGGCCATCGACGCCATGCGCGCTGCGCTGACCGACGACTTGCGCCTGTACCCGGACCCTAACAGCGATCTGCTCAAGCACGCTGTCGCCGATTACTACAAGGTGCAGCCCAATCAGGTGTTCCTGGGTAACGGCTCGGACGAGGTGCTGGCGCACATTTTTCACGCCTTGTTTCAGCACGAGGCGCCGCTGCTGTTCCCGGATATCAGCTACAGCTTCTATCCGGTGTATTGCGGCCTGTATGGCATCGACTATGAAACGGTCCCGCTGGATGAGCAGTTCCAGATTCGTGCCGAAGACTACGCCAGGCCGAACGCCGGGATCATCTTCCCCAACCCGAATGCGCCGACCGGTTGCCTGCTCGGTCTGGACAAGGTCGAGCAGATCATCAAGGCCAGCCCGGACTCGGTGGTGGTCGTCGATGAAGCGTATATCGACTTTGGTGGCGAGACAGCCATTACGCTGGTCGATCGTTACCCGAATCTGCTGGTCACCCAGACCCTCTCCAAGTCGCGCTCGCTGGCCGGTCTGCGCGTCGGTTTGGCGGTGGGGCATCCTGACCTGATCGAGGCGCTGGAGCGGATCAAGAACAGCTTCAACTCCTATCCGCTGGACCGCATGGCCAATGTGGGCGGGGCGGCCGCTTTCGAGGATCGCGAGCACTTCGAGATGACCCGTAACAAGGTCATCGAAAGCCGCGAGGCATTGGTCGAGCAGTTGCAGGGCAAAGGCTTTGAGGTGCTGCCATCGGCAGCCAACTTCATCTTCGCCCGCCACCCGCAACATGATGCCGCAGCACTGGCCGCCAAACTGCGCGAGCAGGGCGTCATCGTCCGCCACTTCAAACAGCAGCGAATTGCCCAGTTCCTGCGCATCAGCATCGGCACGCCAGAGCAGCATCAGGCATTGCTGGAAGGTTTGAGCGACCTCTGAGAAGCGGACCGGTCAGCCCGAAAACGGGCTGACTCTGCGCTGTCACTCATCGCCGACCTGTGTGAGTAATCCACATGGCTCGAAAACACCCCGGCCCTGTGTGAGTGTTTCACATGGCCCGAAAACACAACGGCCCTGTGGGAGCTTGCTCGCGAAAGGGTCTGTACAAACGCCGAAAATGCATCGACTGAAACACCGTCTTCGCGAGCAAGCTCGCTCCCACAAGGTCATCAGTGCCGCAGGGCATTCGCATGGCTCGAAACACAGCCGACCTGTGTGAGTAATCCACATAGCTCGAAAACACCTCGGACCTGTGTGAGTAATCCACATGGCTTGAAAACACCCCGGACCTGTGTGAGTGTTTCACATGGCCCGAAAACACCCCGGCCCTGTGGGAGCGAGCTTGCTCGCGAAACGGGCTGCACAAGCGCCGAAAATGCATCGACTGAAATACCGTCTTCGCGAGCAAGCTCGCTCCCACCAGGTCATCAGTGCCGCAGGGCATTCGCACGGCTCGAAACACCGTCGACCTATGTGAGTAATCCACATGGCTTGAAAACACCCCGGCCCTGTGTGAGTGTTTCACATAGCCCGAAAACACCCCGGCCCTGTGTGAGTGTTTCGCATGGCTCGAAAACACCACGGCCCTGTGGGAGCGAGCTTGCTCGCGAAAGGGCCTGTACAAGCGCCGAAAATGCATCGACTGAAACACCGTCTTCGCGAGCAAGCTCGCTCCCACAAGGTCATCATTGCCGCAGGGCATTCGCACGGCTCGAAACACCGTCGACCTGTGTGAGTAATCCACATGGCTTGAAAACACCCCGGACCTGTGTGAGTGTTTCACATGGCCCGAAAACACCACGGCCCTGTGTGAGTGTTTCACATGGCTAGAAAACACCCCGTTACCTGTGGGAGCTTGCTCGCGAAAGGGCCTGTACAAACGCCGAAAATGCATCGACTGAAACACCGTCTTCGCGAGCAAGCTCGCTCCCACCAGGTCATCAGTGCCGCAGGGCATTCGCACGGCTCGAAACACAGCCGACCTGTGTGAGTAATCCACATGGCTTGAAAACACCCTGTACCTGTGGGAGCGAGCTTGCTCGCGAAAGGGTCTGTACAAACGCCGAAAATGCATCGACTGAAACACCGTCTTCGCGAGCAAGCTCGCTCCCACAAGGTCATCATTGCCGCAGGGCATTCGCATGGCTTGAAACACAGCCGACCTATGTGAGTAATCCACATGGCTTGAAGACACCACGGCCCTGTGGGAGTGTTTCACATGGCCCGAAAACACCCCGTACCTGTGGGAGCGAGCTTGCTCGCGAAAGGGTCTGTACAAACGCCGAAAATGCATCGACTGAAACACCGTCTTCGCGAGCAAGCTCGCTTGTGTCTTTGATCAAGGTAAAGTCTGGGGTGAGAGGGG
>NZ_AWQP01000074.1:0-59460 GCF_000972175.1 Pseudomonas syringae pv. coryli str. NCPPB 4273
CAAGCTCGCTCCCACAAAGCCGCGGATTATCCTGAAAGTCCCTGAGTCCGTGGGAGTGAGCTTGCTCACGAAGAGGCCAGTGCAGCCTCTGAAAATCTACTGATCCATTAAGTCTGTGCTATCAGAACAAATCGATCGGCGCGGATTCATCTGCTGGCAACGGGCTGCCCGGTGCGCTGCTGCCACCCAGTTCGTTGACGCTTGGCGGTGTGTCTTCGCTTTTGAACAACTCGAAGAATGCGTTCGGCGTGCTTGGCGTGGCGGCGCGGCCACTCAATGGGTCGACGCGCAGGCTGAGAATGCCTGGCGGTTCGGCCTGCTGATGCGGTGGCTTGTCCTTGAGCGCGGCGCTCATGTAGTCCATCCAGATCGGCAGCGAGACCGTCCCCCCGAATTCGTGACGGCCAAGGCTTTCAGGCTGATCGAAACCACTCCACACCGTCGTCACGTAGTCCGCGTTATACCCGGAGAACCAGGCATCCTTTGAATCGTTGGTGGTACCGGTCTTGCCCGCGATGTCCGGTCTGTTCATGGACAGCGCGCGGCGCCCGGTGCCGCGCTTGATCACGTCCTGCAGCATGCTGTTCAAAATGTACGTGGTGCGGCCATCGACAATGCGCTCGGCAACGGCAGGCGCTTGCGGCTGGGCGGGTGCGCCCGGTGGACCCGCAACGACGCTCGGGCTGTCATGCACGGCAAACGTCGACGTATTGGGCGCTGTGTTCACATCGTTGACCGGAACGCTTGGCGGGTTGGCGACAAACAGGGTCTGGCCGTCACGGTTCTCGATGGTCTGGATCAGATAAGGGCTGACCTTGTAACCGCCGTTGGCGAAGGTCGCCCAGCCGGTGGCGATTTCCATCGGAGTCAATGTCGCCGTACCCAGTGCCAGTGACAGGTTGCGCGGCAAGTCCTGCTTGGAGAAGCCGAAGCGGGTGATGTAGTCGATGGTGCTGTCGATGCCGAGGGCCTGGAGCAGGCGGATCGATACCAGGTTACGAGACTTGTACAGCGCCTCGCGCAGGCGGATCGGCCCAAGGAAGGTGTTGGTGTCATTTTTCGGACGCCATACTTTGTCCAGGTACTCGTCGACGAACACGATAGGCGCGTCGTTCACCAGGCTGGAAGCGGTGTAACCGTTATCGAGCGCGGCGCTATAGATGAACGGCTTGAAGCTGGAGCCCGGTTGACGTTTGGCCTGCATGGCGCGGTTGTAGTTGCTCTGCTCGAACGCAAAGCCGCCGACCAGCGCGCGAATGGCACCGTTTTGCGGATCAAGCGATACCAGAGCGCTCTGCGCGACGGGAATTTGACTAAATTTCAGTGAGCCATCGTCCTGGCGCAGTAGGCGGACGAGGTCGCCAACTTTTGCAACGTCACCCGGCTGCTTCGGATTGGCGCCCAGGCTGTTGGTATTCAGGTAAGGCCGTGCCCACTTCATGGTGGCCCAGTCGACGGTTTCTTCCTTCTCGCCGTTGCGGGTCAGGACGCGCAGACCGGTCTTGTCGACCTGCGTCACGATGCCTGGCTCAAGGCCGTTGATCGTGCGCTGTTTGGTCAGTTCCTGTACCCAGTTGGCGCGGGTCATGCCCGGGAAGCGGCTTTCCGGACCACGGTAGCCGTGGCGCTGGTCGTAATCGATCAAGCCCTGCTGGATGGACTTGTTGGCGTGTTCCTGAAGGTCACTCGGCACGGTGGTGGTGACGCGGAAGCCTTCTGTATAGGCCTCGCTGCCATAACGGCCGACCATTTCTGCCCGCGCCATCTCGGCGATGTACGGCGCATTCACTTCCGGCGTCGGCACGTGATAGCTGGCGTTGAGCGGTTCGTTCAAAGCGGCCTGGTAAGCGGTCTGGTCGATCTTGCCCAGGCGGTACATGCGGCCGAGGATCCAGTCGCGACGTTCCTTGGCACGGGTCGGGTTGGCCAATGGGTTGAAACGTGACGGTGCCTTGGGCAGACCGGCAATCATGGCCATTTGCGCAAGGCTTACATCGCGAATCGATTTGCCATAGTAGACTTGCGCCGCCGCCTCGATCCCGTAGGCGCGGTTACCCAGATAAATCTTGTTGACGTACAGCTCGAGAATCTCGTCCTTGGTAAGTTGGCGCTCGATTTGCAAGGCCAAGAGAATCTCGGTGGTTTTGCGCGAAAAGCTGCGCTCGCTGGTCAGGAAGAAGTTTTTCGCGACCTGCATGGTGATGGTACTGCCGCCTGACTGAATATGGCCGCTCTTGACCAGCTGAGTGGCGGCGCGCATCAGGCTGCCCGGGTCGACGCCATAGTGGTTGGCGAAGTTGTCGTCTTCGGCCGACAGCAGTGCGTTGATGAAATTGGGCGGGATTTCCGCGAAGCGAATCGGCGTGCGGCGCATTTCACCGAACTCGGCAATCAGCTTGCCGTCGCTGGTGAACACGCGCAGGGGGATTTGCAGTTGAATGCTTCGCAGCGCGTCAACGGAGGGCAGGGTCGGACTCAGGTAAAGAAACGCGCCGCTCAGGCCAAGCAACAGCGAGCAGAATACCGCGACGAGGGACCACCAGAAAAACTTCAGCAGGCGTATCAAGGCTTTTGGATTTCCAGAAAAAATAATGGGTTAAGCGCAGGCATTTACAAATGAACATGCCTTGAAGCTTTATTAAATGAAAAAAACGCTGGGCATTATAAGCATTTTTCGTCCCCAAGCGTGATTTGCGCTACTGTCAAGGCTGTCGACCGTGACGTTGGCCCGAAATAACTCCGTAAGTGACGGAAACTCATAGGAATCAGGTTGTGTTCGAACTCTTCAGTAAGAAGGCCAACACCCTTCTAGGGATCGATATTAGCTCCACCTCGGTAAAACTCCTGGAATTGAGTCGTTCCGGCACCCGTTACAAGGTCGAGTCTTACGCAGTAGAGCCATTGCCGGCCAACGCTGTCGTCGAAAAGAACATTGCCGAACTCGAAGGGGTCGGGCAGGCGTTGTCACGCGTACTCGTCAAGGCCAAGACCAGCGTCAAGATCGTGGCGGTTGCCGTGGCCGGTTCGGCGGTGATCACCAAGACCATCGAGATGGACGCCGGTCTTTCCGACGATGACATGGAAAACCAGCTCAAGCTTGAAGCTGACCAGTACATCCCCTATCCGCTGGAAGAAGTCGCCATCGATTTCGAAGTGCAGGGCTACTCGGTGCGCAACCCCGAGCGCGTCGAGGTGTTGCTGGCTGCCTGCCGCAAGGAAAACGTCGAAGTACGCGAGGCCGCGCTGGCGCTGGCCGGGCTGACCGCGCGCGTCGTCGATGTCGAGGCCTACGCTCTGGAGCGCTCGTTCGGTTTGCTGGCTGCGCAACTGGGCAATGGCCATGACGAGCTGACGGTGGCCGTGGTCGATATCGGCGCCACCATGACCACCCTGAGCGTGCTGCATCACGGCCGGATCATCTATACCCGCGAGCAGCTGTTTGGCGGGCGCCAGCTGACTGACGAAATCCAGCGCCGCTACGGGCTCTCCATGGAGGAAGCCGGGCTTGCCAAAAAGCAGGGCGGCTTGCCCGACGACTACGTCAGCGAAGTGCTCGACCCCTTCAAGGAAGCGCTGGTGCAGCAGGTTTCCCGCTCCCTGCAGTTCTTCTTTGCGGCCGGTCAATACAACTCTGTGGATCACATCATGCTGGCAGGCGGCACGGCTTCGATTTCAGGGCTGGAGCATCTGATCCAGCGACGCATCGGCACTCCGACCATGGTCGCCAACCCGTTTGCCGACATGGCCCTGAGCTCCAAGGTCAATGCCGGCGCCCTGGCCAGTGACGCGCCGGCGCTGATGATCGCCTGTGGCCTGGCGTTGAGGAGCTTCGACTGATGGCGCGGATCAACTTATTACCGTGGCGCGAAGAGCTTCGCGAAGAACGAAAGAAACGCTTCCTGACCGCACTGGTCGGCATGCTGGTGGTGTCAGTCGGCATTCTGTTTCTGATCGATCGTTACGTCAGCAACGCCATCGAGCATCAGATGGCGCGCAATGCCTTTCTGCAGACGCAGATCGCCCAGCTCGATATCCGCATCAAGGAGATCAGTGATCTCAAGGCTCGGCGCAAACAGCTGCTCGAGCGCATGAAGATCATTCAGGATCTGCAAGGCAACCGCCCGATCACCGGGCGCGTCTTCGATCAACTGGCGCGCACCCTGCCGGATGGCGTCTATTACTCGCAGGTCAAAATGACCGACAAGCTGATTGCCATCAATGGCGCTGCCGAGTCGAACAACCGGGTTTCCGACCTGATGCGCAACCTTGAAGCCTCTGACTGGCTGGAAGCGCCGAGCCTGACCGAGGTCAAGGCCACCACGGCCGGTGCCGTGGATCAGGCCAACGTCTTTCAGCTAACCGTACGCCAGACCCAGCCGCCGGTTGCCGCTGCCCCAGGAGCCAAGCCATGAATATGTCCGAATGGCTGGAAGGGCTGCGCAAGGTCGATCTGAGCGAGCTGGACCTGAACAACCTGGGCTCATGGCCCGCAGCGGTCAAAGCCATTGCCGGGGTGCTGGTTGCGGTCACGATTTTCGCTCTGGGTTATTTCTTCTTTATCCAGGACCTGGAAACCCAGCTGGAAAGCGCTCAGACCAGCGAGGTGACGCTCAAGGAGCAGTTCTCCAACAAGGCCTTCCAAGCGGCCAACCTCGAGCCGTACAAGAAGCAGATGGAAGAAATGGAAAACACCTTCGGCGCTCTGTTGCGGCAATTGCCCAGCGACACCGAGGTGCCCGGCCTGCTTGAGGACATCACCCGCACCGGGCTGGGAAGCGGGCTCGAGTTCGAGGAAATCAAGCTGCTGCCCGAGGCGGTCCAGCAGTTCTACATCGAGCTGCCGATACAGATCACCGTGGTCGGTGGTTATCACGACCTGGCGACCTTCGTCAGCGGCGTAGCCAGCCTGCCGCGCATCGTCACGCTGCATGATTTCGAGATCAAGCCGGTCGATCCCAAAGTACCGACCAAGTTGCGCATGAGCATTCTGGCCAAGACCTACCGCTACAACGATGAAGGGTTGAAGAAATGAGGGCGGCGCGATTGCTGTGCGTCAGTGTGGTTCTGGCAGGGCTCGCCGGGTGCGGTAATGACAATGATTTTGCCGACCTGTCCGAATTCATGGATCAGGCCAGAGCCCGCCCGAGTGGCAACATCGAGCCGCTTCCCAAGTTTCGGCCGTACGAGGCGTTCACCTACAACGCTTCCACGCTGCGCAGTCCTTTTCAGCCGCCGGTCAAGATCGACCTGCTCAACCGCCAGAAGGGTTCACGGCTGGTGGCGCCGGACGAACACCGGGTCAGGCAGTTCCTTGAAGGCTTCAATATCGAGTCGTTCGAGATGGTCGGCACGATTGGCAACGAGTCAGGGACATTTGCCCTGCTGCGCGGTGCCGGAGGTGTTCATCGCGTCAAGGTGGGCGATTATCTGGGGCGTAACAACGGCCGGGTAGTGTCGATCGGCGACGCGCAGGTTGATGTCATCGAAATTGTTCCTGATGGAGAGGGGGCGTGGCTGGAAAGGCCGCGCACTATCGCCCTCAAAGAACGCTCATGAAGTGGGCAAGGCCAAGTATGCACAGTAGCGCTCAACGGAAATTGATCATGACCCGGATTCTCTCGATTATCGGCGTGTCGTTATGCATCGCGATGCTGTCGCCGGTTCTCCAGGCTGCCAACCTCAAGACCCTGGATGTCGCCGCCCTGCCGGGTGACCGCATCGAGCTGAAGCTGGCATTCGACGCCCCGGTGCCTGCACCGCGCGGTTACACCACGTCGCAACCGGCGCGCATTGCGCTGGACCTGCCGGGCGTTACCAGCCAGCTGGCGACCAAAAGTCGTGATCTGGGCACCGGCAATGCGCGCAGTGTGGTTGTGGTACAGGCTCAGGACCGCACCCGGGTGATCATCAACCTGACCACGCTTTCGCCGTACAGCTCCCGCGTCGATGGCAACAACCTGTTCGTGGTCATCGGCCAGGGTGCCGGCGCCGCGCAAGCCTCTCAGCCGACGACCGCGATGGGCGCACAACGGGTCGCAGCGCCACCGCCCACGCCGGCATCCGCCAGGCCGTTCATCCCCGCTGGCGTCAAGGCCATCAGGAATGTCGACTTCCAGCGTGGCGAGCTGGGTGAGGGCAATGTGGTCATCGACCTGAGCAACCCCAGCATTGCCCCGGATATTCAGGAGCAGGGCGGCAAGATCCGCGTGGACTTCGCCAAGACCCAGTTGCCCGAACCGTTGCGCGTCCGCCTGGACGTCAAGGACTTCGCCACGCCGGTGCAGTTCGTCAGTGCTTCGGCGACAGGTGACAAGGCCAGCATTCTGATCGAGCCGTCGGGCGCCTTCGACTACTCGGCGTTCCAGACCGAAAACAAGCTGACGATCAGCGTGCGCCCGTTGACCAACGAGGATCTGGACCGCCGCGCTGCCGACAAGCCGGTGTACACCGGTGAAAAGCTGTCGCTGAACTTCCAGGACATCGATGTGCGTTCGGTACTGCAACTGATCGCCGACTTCACCAACCTCAATCTGGTGGCCAGTGATACGGTCCAGGGCGGCATCACCCTGCGTCTGCAGAATGTGCCATGGGATCAGGCGCTGGACCTGGTGCTGAAAACCAAGGGCCTGGACAAGCGCAAGGTCGGCAACGTTCTGCTGGTCGCACCAGCCGATGAAATTGCCGCCCGCGAGCGTCAGGAACTGGAATCGCTCAAACAGATCGCCGAGCTGGCGCCCCTGCGCCGCGAACTGCTGCAGGTCAATTACGCCAAGGCAGCCGACATCGCCAAGCTGTTCCAGTCCGTGACCAGCGCCGAGTCCAAGGCCGACGAGCGCGGCTCGATCACGGTGGACGACCGGACCAACAACATCATTGCCTACCAGACCCAGGAACGACTCGACGAGCTTCGTCGTATCGTGTCGCAACTGGACATCCCGGTACGCCAGGTGATGATCGAGGCGCGCATCGTCGAGGCCAACGTCGATTACAACAAGCAGCTCGGGGTACGCTGGGGCGGTTCTACCAACACCAGCGGCAGCGGCAAATGGACAACCTACGGGCTCGATAATAATGGCGACGAGGCCGGTAACACTGGCAGCAGTGTGACCTCCAACGTGCCGTTCGTGGACCTGGGCGCCGCTGATGCGACGACCGGTATCGGCCTGGGCTTCGTGACCAACAACACGCTGCTGGACCTGGAACTGAGCGCGATGGAGAAAACCGGTAACGGTGAAATCGTCTCCCAGCCCAAGGTGGTCACTTCCGACAAGGAAACCGCCAAGATCCTCAAGGGTACGGAGATTCCGTATCAGGAATCCAGCTCCAGCGGTGCGACCACCGTGAGCTTCAAGGAGGCCTCCCTGTCGCTTGAGGTCACGCCGCAGATCACCCCGGACAATCGCATCATCATGGAAGTGAAGGTCACCAAGGATGAGCCGGACTACCTGAATGCGGTGCTGGGTGTGCCGCCGATCAAGAAGAACGAGGTCAACGCCAAAGTGCTGATTTCCGACGGCGAGACCATCGTCATCGGTGGTGTGTTCTCGAATACGCAAAGTAAAGTTGTCGATAAAGTGCCATTTCTTGGCGATGTACCGTATCTTGGCCGGCTTTTCAGGCGCGATGTGGTATCCGAGTCCAAATCCGAGCTGTTGGTATTTCTGACTCCGCGTATCATGAACAACCAGGCGATTTCTGTGAGTCGTTGATTTTGTGCGAAATTTAATACTTGTGGGGCCGATGGGTGCTGGCAAGAGCACCATCGGCCGTTTGCTTGCCAAAGAATTGCGACTGCCGTTCAAGGATTCCGACAAGGAAATCGAGCTGCGTACGGGCGCCAACATTCCCTGGATCTTCGACAAGGAAGGCGAGCCGGGTTTTCGTGATCGCGAGCAGGCCATGATTGCCGAACTGTGCGACGCCGATGGCGTGGTTCTGGCCACCGGCGGTGGCGCGGTCATGCGCAGCGAAAATCGCCATGCACTGCGGGCCGGCGGGCGCGTGGTTTATCTGCACGCCTCGATCGAGCAGCAGGTGGGGCGCACCGCGCGTGATCGCAATCGTCCTTTGCTGCGTACCGCCGATCCTGCCCGGGTCCTTAGCGAGCTGCTGGCCATCCGTGACCCGCTCTATCGGGAAATCGCCGATATCGTGATTGAAACCGATGAGCGGCCACCCCGAATGGTGGTTCTCGAGATACTGGCGCGACTGGCAGAGCTTCCTCCCCGTTAAAGCGCAGGCGAAAATGCGCTATTCTCGTCGCCCAGCAAAACAGCGTCGGTTCGTGGCCTTGCGTCATGACCTGCTGAAGCACAAACCGTCCAATCGGTAATCAATGTGGGGACACATGCAGACACTTAAGGTCGAGCTTGGTGAGCGTAGCTACCCGATCCATATTGGCGAAGGCCTGCTGGATCAGCCCGAGCTCCTGACCCCGCATATCGTCGGGCGTCAGGTGGCTATCGTCTCCAACACGACAGTGGCACCGCTGTATCTGGAGCGCCTGACGCAAACCCTGGCCGGTTACAACGTTCTGCCGATTGTTCTGCCCGATGGCGAGGCATTCAAGAACTGGGAAACCCTGCAGACCATTTTCGATGGCCTGCTGACCGCTCGTCATGATCGTCGCACCACGGTCATCGCCTTGGGTGGCGGGGTGATCGGCGACATGGCCGGGTTCGCTGCCGCCTGTTATCAGCGCGGCGTGAACTTCATCCAGATCCCGACCACGCTGCTGTCTCAGGTGGACTCGTCGGTTGGCGGCAAGACCGGCATCAATCATCCGCTGGGCAAGAACATGGTGGGTGCCTTCTATCAGCCGAGTGTGGTGCTGATCGATACCGCCTCGCTCAACACCCTGCCCGCGCGTGAGCTGTCCGCCGGGCTGGCGGAAGTCATCAAATATGGTCTGATCTGCGACGAGCCCTTTCTGACCTGGCTCGAAGAGCACGTCGATGCACTGCGCGGGCTGGACCAGGCGGCGCTGACCGTAGCCATCGAACGTTCCTGCGCCGCCAAGGCGCTGGTGGTCGGCGCCGATGAGCGCGAGTCCGGTGTTCGTGCGACATTGAACCTGGGTCACACATTCGGGCACGCCATCGAGACGCATATGGGCTATGGTGTCTGGCTGCATGGCGAGGCGGTTGCTGCCGGGACGGTCATGGCGCTGGAAATGTCCTCGCGCCTGGGCTGGATCAGCACGCACGAGCGGGATCGCGGCATTCGCCTGTTTCAGCGTGCCGGGCTGCCGGTCGTGCCGCCGCAGGAGATGACGGAAGACAATTTCCTCGAACACATGGCGATCGACAAGAAAGTCATCGACGGTCGCCTGCGTCTGGTGCTGTTGCGCCGGATGGGTGAAGCGGTTATCACGGACGAATATCCAAAAGAAGTATTACAGGCCACTCTGGTTGCGGATTATCGCGCCCTGGTGGATCAGCTCAGAGGTTAACGGAAACCCCATGACTAGTTTGCATGCCGACGAGGCCTTCCTCGGCCATTATCAGTTGAGTCATGACCCCTTTGCGGCGCGGGTACCTGGCTTCAAATTCTTTCCTGCCCAACGCAAGCCTGTGCTGGGTCAGCTTCATCATCTGGCGCGCTACAGCCAGCTGCTGCTGGCGGTCACCGGGCCTCAGGGCAGCGGCAAGACCCTGCTGCGCCAGGCGCTGGTGGCGAGTACCAACAAGCAGTCGGTGCAAAGTGTCGTGATTTCTGCGCGCGGTGCCGGCGATGCCGCGGGCGTGCTGCAGCAGGTCGCGCAGGCGCTGAGCGTCGCGCAGGCTGAAATGCAGTCGATCCTGTCGCAGGTCGTGCAGCTCGGGCTGACCGGCCAGGAAGTCTACCTGCTGGTTGACGATGCGGAACAACTTGGCGATTCGGCGCTCGAAGCGTTGCTGGGTCTTGCTGCGGGAACGCCTGAAGGGCGTCCGCATGTATTCCTGTTCGGAGAGCCATCGCTGCTCGATCGTCTCGATCAGATGTGTGCTGACCTACAGGGCGATGTCGAAGGCGAACGCTTTCACGTCATCGAGCTGCAACCCTATACGGAAGAGGAAACCCGGGAGTATCTGGCTCAGCGTCTGGAGGGTGCAGGGCAGGGAATCGCGTTGTTCACCGCCGACCAGATCACCGATATTCATGAACAGTCCGATGGCTGGCCTGGCGCAATCAACCAGGTAGCCCGCGATTCAATGATCGAGGCGATGATCGCGAGTCGTTCCGCGGTCAAGCGTCCAAGTGTGGGGTTCAAAATGCCGAAAAAACACGTATTGGCCTTGGGTGCCGTCGTCATAGTGGCCGTGGCAGCAGCTGTGCTGATCCCGGGTCGCGGCGACAAGACGGGTACACCCGCCAATGCCCCGGCTTCCGCTCAGGCGCAACTGCCGCTGGGTGAAGGCAAGCCAACTGCTCAACAATCGAACAACGGTAGCCCGGCCATCGAATTCGCTGGCAACTCCCAGCCGATGCCGTTGCCGATGAATGGCTCTCAGCCAGTGATGCGCGGGCCTCTGGCCGAAGCTGCCGGTTCCAGTGATTCCGACGAAGACGCCGTGCCGACAGGTTCGCCTGCCCAGCCGCCGACCGTGACCACCACTGCGCCGCCAGCCGGTGTTCCGGCAGGCCAGGCTGCAGCGCAGACGCCTCGTTCGTCCATCCCTGCACCGACCCCGGCACCTGCGCCAGCCGCCAAGCCGGCCCCTGCGCAGACTCAGGTCGCCACTGCCAAGCCTGCCCCGACTCCGGCTCCGGCTGCCAAGCCTGCTGAAAAACCGGCAGCGGCGGCGGCCAAACCGGCTGCCGGCGGTAGCTGGTACAGCAGCCAGGCACCAGGCCACTACGTGGTGCAGATTCTCGGCACCAGCTCCGAAGCGACGGCCCAGGCCTACGTTGCAGAGCAGGGTGGCGAGTACCGTTATTTCAAGAAAACCCTGCAGGGCAAGCCGCTGTACGTCGTGACGTACGGCAATTTTCCTGACCGTGCTGCCGCCCTGGCAGCCATCAAGGTATTGCCAGCCAAGGTTCAGGCTGGTAAACCTTGGCCTCGTACTGTCGCCAGCGTCCAACAAGAGCTCGGCGCCACTCGTTAAAGTCGCAGCGGCCCTACCCGGGCCGTTTGCCGATTTACCTGACTTAACCCGCCTGCGCGCGCGGCCTATCGGCCCGCGCCTTGCGGCGTCTGCGTTACAAGCGCCTTACAGTCTCCCGTCGCGTCAGTCAGATTCATGAAGAAATACTTTGACTAGCACAGCGACCCGTTTTAAAACTTTCATAATTGCGACATTGATTATCAGCCAGTCGTCGTTAAATTTGTTAGCCCTTGTGTCGCTGTGTACAATGACCTCCGTTTTGCCTGTCCGAAGCTGGCGTACGTTCGGCGTGACAGGTAATTGGTTGAATTAAAAGGAAATTTGCCTCGCATAGAGGCAGCCTGGTGAGAAAGTGTCTATGAAAGCAGGTCTGTACCAACCAGATGAATTCAAGGATAACTGCGGCTTCGGCCTGATCGCTCATATGCAGGGCGAGCCCAGTCATCACCTGTTGCAGACGGCCGTTCAGGCCCTGACCTGCATGACCCACCGTGGCGGTATCAACGCCGACGGCAAGACCGGCGACGGTTGCGGTCTGTTGATTCAGAAGCCCGATGGCTTCCTGCGTGCAATCGCCAAGCAACACTTCGACGTCGATCTGCCCCGCCAATATGCTGTGGGCATGGTGTTCCTCAATCAGGACGACGCCAAGGCCGACGCCGCACGCGAAAACATGAACCGCGAAATCCTCGCCGAAGGCCTGGATCTGGTGGGCTGGCGTCAGGTGCCGATCGATACCAGCGTTCTGGGTCGTCTGGCGCTGGAGCGTCTGCCGAAAATCGAGCAGGTATTCATTGGCGGTGAAGGCCTGAGCGATCAGGAATTCGCCATCAAACTGTTCAGTGCGCGTCGCCGCTCGTCGGTGTCCAACGCCGCAGATACCGATCACTACATCTGCAGCTTTTCGCACAAGACCATCATTTATAAAGGCCTGATGATGCCGGCCGACCTCACGGCCTTCTTCCCGGACCTGAGCGACGAGCGTCTGCAGACCGCTATCTGCGTGTTCCACCAGCGCTTTTCCACCAATACCCTGCCGAAATGGCCGCTGGCGCAGCCGTTCCGCTTCCTCGCCCACAACGGCGAGATCAACACCATTACCGGCAACCGCAACTGGGCACAGGCGCGGCGCACCAAGTTCACCAACGATCTGATGGACCTGGACGAGCTGGGTCCGCTGGTCAACCGCGTGGGTTCTGACTCGTCGAGCATGGACAACATGCTCGAGCTGATGGTCACCGGCGGCATCGACCTGTTCCGTGGCGTGCGCATGATCATTCCGCCTGCGTGGCAGAACGTCGAGACCATGGACCCGGATCTGCGGGCGTTCTATGAATACAACTCCATGCACATGGAGCCGTGGGACGGCCCTGCGGGCGTGGTCATGACCGAAGGTCGTCATGCGGTCTGTCTGCTCGACCGCAACGGCCTGCGCCCGGCGCGCTGGGTTACGACCAAGAACGGCTACATCACCCTGGCGTCGGAAATCGGCGTATGGGATTACAAACCCGAAGATGTCATCGCCAAGGGCCGTGTCGGTCCGGGGCAGATCTTTGCCGTGGACACCGAAACCGGTCAGATCCTCGACACCGATGCCATCGACAACCGCCTCAAGTCGCGTCATCCGTACAAGCAATGGCTGCGCAAGAATGCCCTGCGCATTCAGGCGACCATGGAAGACAACGACCACGGTTCGGCTTTTTACGACAGCGAGCAGCTCAAGCAGTACATGAAGATGTATCAGGTCACGTTCGAAGAGCGTGATCAGGTGCTGCGTCCGCTGGGCGAACAGGGGCAGGAAGCCGTAGGCTCGATGGGTGACGACACGCCAATGGCCGTGCTGTCGCGTCGTGTGCGTTCGCCTTACGACTACTTCCGTCAGCAGTTCGCGCAGGTGACCAACCCGCCGATCGACCCGCTGCGTGAAGCCATCGTCATGTCGCTGGAAATCTGCCTCGGTGCCGAGCGCAATATTTTCCAGGAGTCGCCGGAGCATGCCTCGCGCGTGATCCTCAGCTCGCCGGTCATTTCGCCGGCCAAATGGCGCTCGCTGATGAACCTGGAGCGTCCAGGGTTCGAGCGCCATATCATTGACCTGAACTACGATGAAAGCCTGGGCCTTGAAGCCGCTGTGCGCAGCGTTGCCGATCAGGCCGAAGAAGCCGTGCGTGCCGGTCATACGCTGATCGTGCTGAGCGACCGACACATTGCGCCGGGCAAGCTGCCGGTGCACGCCTCGCTGGCGGTCGGCGCGGTTCACCACCGTCTGACCGAGCGGGGTCTGCGCTGCGACAGCAACATTCTGGTCGAAACCGCGACGGCGCGTGACCCGCACCATTTCGCCGTGCTGATCGGCTTCGGCGCCTCGGCGGTCTATCCGTTCCTGGCGTACGAAGTGCTGGGCGACCTGATACGTACCGGCGAAGTGCTGGGCGATCTCTACGAAGTCTTCAAGAACTACCGCAAAGGCATCACCAAGGGCCTGCTCAAGATCCTGTCGAAAATGGGCATCTCGACCGTTGCGTCCTACCGTGGCGCGCAGTTGTTCGAAGCCATCGGCCTGTCCGAGGAAGTCTGCGACATGAGCTTCCGCGGTGTACCGAGCCGTCTGAAGGGCGCGCGCTTCGTCGACATCGAAGCCGAACAGAAGGCGCTGGCTGCCGAGGCCTGGAGCCCGCGCAAGCCGATCCAGCAAGGCGGCCTGCTCAAGTTCGTGTTTGGTGGCGAGTACCACGCCTACAACCCGGACGTGGTCAGTACCCTGCAGGCTGCCGTGCAGCAGGGCGACTACAGCAAATTCAAGGAATACACCTCGCTGGTGGACCAGCGTCCGGTGTCGATGATTCGTGACCTGCTGCAGGTAAAAACGATCGATCAGCCGCTGAACATCGACGAAATCGAGCCGCTGAGCGAAATTCTCAAGCGCTTCGACTCGGCCGGTATTTCTCTGGGTGCCTTGTCGCCCGAGGCCCACGAAGCGCTGGCCGAGGCGATGAACCGTCTGGGCGCGCGCTCCAACTCCGGTGAGGGTGGCGAAGACCCGGCTCGTTACGGCACGGTCCGCAGTTCCAAGATCAAGCAGATCGCGACGGGCCGCTTTGGCGTGACGCCCGAGTATCTGGTCAATGCCGATGTGCTGCAGATCAAGGTCGCGCAGGGCGCCAAGCCGGGCGAGGGCGGGCAACTGCCGGGTGGCAAGGTCAATGGCCTGATCGCCAAGCTGCGTTATGCAGTACCGGGCGTGACGCTGATTTCGCCGCCTCCGCACCACGACATCTATTCCATCGAAGACTTGTCGCAGCTGATTTTTGACCTGAAACAGGTCAACCCGGCGGCGCTGGTGTCGGTCAAGCTGGTGGCGGAAGCGGGCGTCGGCACCATTGCCGCCGGTGTCGCCAAGGCCTATGCCGACCTGATCACCATTTCCGGTTACGACGGTGGCACCGGCGCATCGCCGCTGACCTCGATCAAATACGCCGGCGCACCGTGGGAGCTGGGGCTGGCCGAAACCCACCAGACCCTGCGTGGCAACGACCTGCGCGGCAAGGTCCGGGTACAGACCGACGGTGGTCTGAAAACCGGCCTGGACGTGATCAAGGCTGCCATTCTCGGGGCCGAAAGCTTCGGCTTCGGCACCGCGCCGATGATCGCGCTGGGCTGCAAATACCTGCGTATCTGCCACCTGAACAACTGCGCCACCGGCGTAGCGACCCAGAACGAAAAGCTGCGCAAGGACCACTACATCGGCACCGTCGATATGGTGATCAACTTCTTCACCTACGTGGCAGAAGAAACCCGCGAGTGGCTGGCCAAGCTGGGTGTTCGCTCGCTGGAAGAGCTGATCGGCCGCACCGACCTGCTGGACATCCTGCCGGGCGAAACCGAGAAGCAGCAGCATCTGGACCTGACACCGTTGCTGGGCAGTGACCACATTCCTGCGGACAAGCCTCAGTTCAGCCAGGTGGATCGCAACCCGCCGTTCGACAAGGGCCTGCTGGCCGAGAAGATGGTGGAGATGGCCAAGCCGGCCATCGAGTCGCTCAGCGGCGGCGACTACGAGCTGGATATCTGCAACTGCGACCGTTCGATCGGCGCGCGCATCTCTGGTGAAATCGCCAGACTGCACGGCAACCAGGGCATGAACAAGGCACCTGTCACCTTCCGCTTCAAGGGCACTGCCGGTCAGAGCTTCGGGGTGTGGAACGCCGGTGGCCTGAACATGTATCTGGAAGGCGATGCCAACGACTACGTCGGCAAGGGCATGACCGCTGGCAAGCTGGTGATCGTGCCGCCCAAGGGCAGCCCGTTCAAGACTAACGAAAGCGCGATCATCGGCAACACCTGTCTGTACGGCGCAACCGGCGGCAAGCTGTTTGCGGCGGGCACGGCTGGCGAGCGTTTCGCCGTGCGTAACTCCGGTGCTCATACCGTGGTTGAAGGCACTGGCGATCATTGCTGCGAATACATGACGGGTGGTTTCGTCTGCGTACTGGGCAAGACCGGCTACAACTTCGGTTCCGGCATGACCGGCGGTTTCGCCTACGTGCTCGACCTGGACAACACCTTCGTTGACCTCGTCAACCATGAACTGGTCGAGATCCAGCGTATCAGCGGCGAATCGATGGAGGCTTACCGCACTCACCTGCAAAGCGTCCTGAACGAATACGTCGCAGAAACCGACAGCGAATGGGGCCGTAATATCGCGGAAAACCTGGACGATTACCTGCGTCGTTTCTGGCTGGTCAAGCCCAAGGCTGCCAACCTGAAATCGCTGCTCTCCAGCACTCGGGCCAACCCGCAATAACAGCAGCTGCGAGCGGCAAGCTTCACGCCGCACGTTAACAGCAGTGCGCCAATTGCCTGCGATCATGATTCCCGCAGCTTCAGGCTTGTAACCTGAAGCTGCTGCAAAGAGGCTCCAGAGAATGGCTGAACGTCTCAGTAACGACTTCCAGTTCATCGACGTCGGACGTAAAGACCCGAAGAAGAAACTGCTGCGTCAACGCAAGAAAGAGTTCGTGGAAATCTACGAGCCTTTCAAGCCCCAGCAGTCCGCCGATCAGGCGCACCGCTGCCTGGGCTGCGGCAACCCGTACTGCGAATGGAAGTGCCCGGTGCACAACTTCATTCCCAACTGGCTCAAGCTGGTCGCCGAGGGCAATATCCTCGCCGCTGCGGAATTGTCGCACCAGACCAACACCCTGCCGGAAGTCTGCGGCCGTGTGTGCCCGCAGGATCGCCTGTGTGAAGGTGCCTGCACACTGAACGACGGTTTCGGTGCGGTGACCATCGGTTCGGTCGAGAAGTACATCACCGATACCGCCTTTGCCATGGGCTGGCGTCCGGACATGTCCAAGGTCGTGCCGACCGGCAAGCGCGTCGCGATCATCGGCGCCGGGCCTGCGGGCCTGGGCTGTGCGGACGTGCTGGTGCGTGGTGGCGTGACCCCGGTGGTGTTCGACAAGAACCCGGAAATCGGCGGTCTGCTGACCTTCGGCATCCCGGAATTCAAGCTGGAGAAATCCGTGCTGAGCCATCGCCGTGAAGTGTTCACCGGCATGGGCATCGAATTTCGTCTCAACACCGAAGTCGGCAAGGATGTCACCATCGATCAACTGCTCGAAGAATACGATGCGGTGTTCATGGGCATGGGCACCTACACCTACATGAAAGGTGGCTTCCCCGGTGAGGATCTGCCGGGCGTGCACGATGCGCTCGACTTCCTGATCGCCAACGTCAATCGCAACCTGGGCTTTGAAAAGGCCCCGGAAGACTTTGTCGACATGAAGGGCAAGCGGGTCGTGGTTCTGGGCGGTGGCGACACGGCGATGGACTGCAACCGCACCTCGATCCGCCAGGGGGCCAAGTCAGTGACTTGCGCCTACCGTCGCGACGAAGAAAACATGCCTGGCTCGCGCAAGGAAGTGAAAAACGCCAAGGAAGAGGGCGTGAGGTTCCTCTACAACCGTCAGCCTATCGCCATCATTGGCGAGGGCAAGGTTGAAGGCGTGAAAGTGGTCGAGACGCGCCTGGGCGAACCGGATGCCCGTGGTCGTCGCAGCCCCGAGCCGATTCCTGGCTCCGAAGAGATCATCCCGGCAGAAGCCGTGGTCATCGCCTTCGGCTTCCGCCCAAGCCCGGCGCCCTGGTTCGAGCAGTTCACCATCAGCACCGACAGCCAGGGCCGTGTCGTGGCCCCGGAACAGGCGCAGTACAAGCACCAGACCAGCAACCCGAAGATCTTCGCCGGTGGCGACATGGTGCGCGGCTCCGACCTGGTGGTGACCGCTATCTTCGAAGGCCGTAATGCGGCTGAAGGGATTCTGGATTACCTGGGCGTCTGAGCCTTGTGTTGCCAGAGCGCGCCGTTACCGAGGCGCGCTCTGACAACGGGCGTCTACCCATCACGGGTAATTTACCGACTTTTCTGACATCCCTTATCCCCGCTCCTTCCTAAGCTCGGTGTAACTCGCTCAAGACGAGCGTTTTATCAACCAGGGAAGGACGTCATGAACAATCAGTTTGGTTTCAGCCTCGCGCTCTCGATAGCGCCCTTTACATTTGCCAGCCAGGCGCACGCCGACTTCGATGGCCCCGTGTTCGGTTCGATCATCGAAAACAAGGCCGTTTACTTTGAATCCAGTGTCGAGCTTCAGCGACGCATGAGCGCAGGCAGCCTGACCTCTGCCGGGCTGGTGACAGACCTGCTCCAGCGCATCGAAGCGCTGAACAAAAATGGCCCGGCGCTTAACGCGGTCATTGAAATCAACCCCGATGCGCTGCAGCTAGCCGCGCAAATGGACGAGGAGCGTTCTCGCGGTGAGGAACGTGGGCCGCTGCACGGCATTCCCGTACTGGTGAAAGACAATCTCGATACGGGCGATCAGATGCAGACCACTGCGGGCTCTCTCTCGATGGTCGGCTTGCCTGCGCAACGCGATGCTTTTGTGGTGCAGCGGCTTCGCGAGGCCGGCGCGATCATTATCGGCAAGGCCAATCTCAGCGAATGGGCGTATTTCCGTGGATACGAGGTGCCGAGCGGCTGGAGTGGCCGCGGCGGGCAGACGCGTCATCCCTATGACCTGAGCGCTGATCCGCTCGGCTCCAGCTCCGGTTCGGCAGTGGGCCTTGCGGCTGGATTTTCACCTCTGGCGGTGGGCACCGAGACCAATGGGTCGATCATCCAGCCTGCCGCCACGAGTGGTGTGATAGGGCTGAGGCCTACGCTGGGTTTGCTCAGCCGTACCGGCATGATTCCGCTCTCCAGTCGTCAGGACACCCCCGGGCCCATGGCGCGAACGGTCACGGATACCGCCATCCTGCTGACGGCGATGAGCGGCACCGACCCTCTCGACGACGCCACCGCCCAAGCCACCGCTAACACCGTGAACTATGTCGATCAGCTCAGAACGGACGCGCTGAATGGCAAGCGCCTGGGCTATTCGAGCCGCACCCATGACGGCATGCTGATGGACGACGATCCTGAATTCCAAAAGGTGAAGAGTCGTTTGAGTTCGGCCGGGGCGATACTGGTTCCAGTCGACGTTCCTTCGATTGACAGCACCCCGGAGTATCTAGTGCTGCTGCATGACTTCAAGCGTGAGCTTAACGCTTACTTGAGCACACGCACCGGGCTGGGTGTCAGCACGCTGGACGACATCATTGCATTCAACACCGCGTCGGATGGGGCGCAAGCCTATGACCAGGATTTAATGATCGACTCCTCGGGTGCGACTCTCGATCAGGAGGATTACCTGTCCATTGCAACCAGTTTGCGCACTGCTCATCGGCAATTAATCGATGGGCTTTTGCAACAACACGCGCTTGACGCGCTGATCGACTGGTCAGAGGTTTCGTTCAAAGCGGTTGGCGCAATCGCGGGTTATCCGGGAATAACCGTGCCTGTCGGGCTCGAAGAGAATGGCCTGCCACGAGGACTGTATTTTCTTTCCACGGCCTGGGACGAAGCTGATTTGCTGAGCTATGCCTACGCACTTGAACAGTCGCTTGCAGCGTCGGGTATCAGCCAGGCTAATTGATTCCATATTCCAGCCTGGCCAAGGCCAAGGCCAGGTCTGGATGGCCGGGACGGGGCTCGGAAAACGGGCTTGTGACGTTTTGAAATAACCCTGTCCTGGTATTACAACGCGCTTTTCATCGCGTTGCGCCGCCCTGCCAGGGGCGGTGTACCAAGCTTTCAACCCCTTCTCCGAATCCCGAGCAAAGCCTGTTGCGGCGTAAGCGACAGGTGATTGTTTACAGCTGTTTTCCGCCCCCTGTGCCTGCTTCTGAAAAGGATTACGCTCCTGACCCTCATCGGGAGCTCATCGCCTTCGATGCTCCCGCCATCCATGTCGCTATAAGGAAATAGCCATGTTGAAAGCAGCACCCATGGGCAAGCTTGCGCGCTCCACTGAACAGCAATCTCTCGGTCCGGACAGGTTCACGCCCAGTAGCGTTGCCGTCCGCGAACACCGCAACCGGGAACGGGCCGACCGCATCATCGACCAGTTCGTCGAGCGCTTCACAGAGAAAGACTTTTTCCCGGATGACGGCGATGAGGCTTTGTTTGCCTTACTGGTTCAGTTGCCTGAATGGCCTGCAGACCTGTCGATCCGGATTCACAACGAAAACGACGAAGTGCTCGCGGTTTTTCTGAAGGGCAGCGATGACAGCGTCGTTCAGAACAGTATTGTCCTGATGCAAAACGGTGACGCTTATGTCGCGCCGGAGGATGTTCCGGTCTCCGCTGAGGAGCCGCTGCTGCACTTGGTGTTCAGCCAGTTGCCTGCGGGTTCTGGCCTCGGGATGGGCGGTAACTTTCCGGGCAGCCACAGTGTCGCTGGACGAATAGTGACCCTGCGTGAGCAGATCGCCGGCTTGGCGAAAGACCAGAGACCGCTGTTGTTCGATGCCCTGGTGGCGGCGAATGAGGGCGTTTCAAAAAGCCAGCTGGATACTCGCACACGTAACCCTCTCCTGCCGTTGTGGGTTCGTCAGCAGATTTTTCTGACTCCGGCGCTGGGCGTGCTGTGTGCCTTATGCCCCGAGGTTCCGGTCGCACGTCTTGAGGAGTTGCTGGAGCAAATGCCGTTGACGGAGCAGGAGGAAGCCGACTTGCTGGAGAAAACGCTATTGCCGGATGCCCTTGGCGAAGCGCTGAACATTTCTCTGGATGAGTGGCGCAGCAGTCTGGCTATCGATGGTCTGGCGCGAACGCGCAGTTTCAATATCCATACGGATGAGCTGGCCCGCGACCTTGCCAGTCAGGTGCTGGCTGACACGCTGGGACGAGAGCTGGTGATCATCGACTACGGCATGACCCGGTATGTCACGCCAGGCCCTGACGATACACGCATCGTTTTGCTGCATGACAACTACGGCAATTACCGTGCACAGGACATCGGCAACGGTGAAATCACTTCATTCAAGGAGGGCACCGACAGCTTTTATCTGGCGATCAGTGCGCAGTTGAAGGCCGAAGAACGAGCACTGCTCGGCATGCAGTTCGAACAGGACGTTAAGCGTTTTCGCGACTTCCTGACCCGTCTGGCCATCAAGGACAATCGCGGCTGGTTTGACCCCGGAAAGCCGACTGAAATCGAAAGCGGGTTTCTACCCGAGTGGTTCGCGAATGCGGCCGATGTCGAAAAGCAACGCTGGAAAGCGGCAGTGCAGGATTACACTCAGGCACTGCTCGAAGCTCAGGCGCCGGACCTGCTCGATCCTTCCGGGTACGGAGAGCCTGATCTGTTGCGCAAATATGCGCGCGAGAAACTCCAGGAGCGAATCCTGCTCGACCATGGGGTGGCAGTGGACCCGGACGCTATCACTGTCCACACCGCGAGCATCAAGATTGACCCAGCCATTATCATTGATACGGATTACACCTACATCGGTCCTTCAGAGGTCGAGCCGAATGTTGAAACGCAGCAGCGCAGCCTGACGGCGCTGTCGCTGGAAAACATTGCCGTTACCGATATCAACTTTCTGCTCACCGGTCGCGCGTTTGACGATCAGGAGCAACTGATCAGCTTTTTGAGCGCCGGTTATCTGTTCGGTCTGATTCGTGATCTGAACGTCGGCGAAAACTATGTCCGATTCCTCAACACTGAATTATTGACCTCGACAGCCGGGCAATGGCACCGCGAACGTTTCGCGAGCGTCATGCGCGCACAGATGCGTCTGGACGCCCTCGAAGCAAAAATGGCCGGAGACTTTCTTGGCGATGGCGGGCTTCCTCCCGAGTTGGCGAACAGAGGTTACAAATGGCTCGCCGCCGTGCTGGATCACCCGGCTGAAGGTAATGATCGTGCGGCGGTGGAGGGGCATCGCATTCAGGTCAGTCAGTTGTCGATCAATGATGTGACATTGAGCGGCATACTGCTGGTCGGCGTGGAGTCTCTCTCCAGCGTGGCCAGCCTGGTGGTGTTCACCCCGCAGGCGCCCGACGGCAGATGCTTCCGGGAAGTGAGCGATGCGCAGGCTTTTCAGCAACACGTGCTGCTTGAACCTGAACTGCTGGACTATCTGGTGAGCAGGGCACCTCTGGCGTCCCAGGCCCATGTTCGGCACGTCCTGACCTCTGGCCGTGACACGCTGTTCATGGAACTGCAGCCCTGCACCGGCAGTTTTCTCGATGCGGTTTACGAGTCTGAAGTCGCACGGGTGATTTCTGCTGTCGATGAACAGACCAATACCACTTGGGAAACCAATTGGGAGAGCGCCTGGGAAATCACCAAACTCGTTGGCGACATCGTGCTCACCTTCGCACCTTTCAAGGTGAGGCTGCCGATTGCCGCGCTGCGCAGTTTTTATGCCATATGGCAGGGCGTCGCAACGACTGTTGATGACAAGGCAAGTGCTCCGCTGTATTTCGTTCAGGCGGCGCTGCTACTGGCCGATGGATTGGCGCTGCCCAAGGGGCGACGGGTCAAGACGCCCGCGGCGACGTCTATCGGCCGCTCTGTCCTCGATCCGAAAACAGCTGTGGCAAGAATCCCCGGCGGGTTGAAATTACGCGATGACGGCTTTTACAAAGGCGTTTTTGAAAAGACTCGGGAAGGCGCGCCAAGCCGTTTTTATGCCGTGCAACACGACAAGGCCTACGCCTTCAGGTACGACGCTGATTCCGCAGTCTGGCGGGTGATCGATCCGCGCCGGCCGGATGCGTATTACCAATTGCCGATTCAGCTCGACAGGCAAAATGTGTGGGTACACGCCTCGGCAGGATTGCGCGGTGGCAAGAAGCATTCAAAACCCAAGTCCTCCAGTGGCTCGGGCAGTGACAGCGGATCGCCGGACAACGGTAACCGCGTAAAGAGGTACAAGGTTGATCTGGAAGGGTTCTTTGAAAGTCGCAGCTTCAAGAACGCTCAGAAAGACATCGAGGATGACCTTGTCGTCGCGGTCAAGAAGGCAAAAGAGCGCTTCGAACTGGACGGCAATGGCAGTCTGCATAAACACGGCAAAACAGGTTTTTCGCTTGATCTTCCCGGTGTTGGCAGAAGTACCGGGAGAGGAGCCTGGCGCTTGATACTCGAACCCAGTGAAAAGGGCATCATCAGGGCTGTCGACGTCAAGGATCCCCACAAATAATTCAGACTGGCGGCCGCTGAATCAGCCTGACAAATCGCCTCGATAGACAAAAGGCACGGCTCTCGCCGTGCCTTTTGCGTCGAGCTCTGAGAAAATGCCGGCACTTTTATTGCGGATGCCGACATGACTGCCCTGAAGAACGACCGTTTCCTTCGCGCTTTGCTCAAGCAACCCGTAGACGTCACGCCGGTATGGATGATGCGTCAGGCAGGCCGTTACCTGCCGGAATACCGTGCCAGCCGCGCCAGTGCCGGGGACTTCATGAGCCTGTGCAAGAACCCGCAGTTCGCCTGTGAAGTCACCTTGCAGCCGCTGGATCGCTACCCGCTGGATGCGGCAATTCTGTTCTCCGACATCCTGACCATTCCCGATGCAATGGGCCAGGGGCTGTACTTTGAAACCGGCGAAGGTCCGCGCTTCAGGAAAACCGTCAGCACGCTGGCCGACATCGAAGCGTTGCCGATCCCTGATGCACAGCAGGATCTGGGTTACGTGATGGATGCGGTCAGCACCATTCGCCGCGAACTCAACGGTCGTGTACCGCTGATCGGTTTCGCTGGCAGCCCGTGGACGCTGGCGACCTACATGGTCGAGGGCGGTTCGTCGAAAGACTTCCGCAAATCCAAGGCCATGCTTTACGACAACCCGCAAGCCATGCACCTGCTGCTCGACAAGCTGGCGCAGTCAGTGACCTCCTACCTCAATGGCCAGATTCTGGCCGGTGCGCAGGCCGTGCAGATCTTCGACAGCTGGGGCGGCAGCCTGTCTTCGGCGGCGTATCAGGAGTTCTCGCTGGCCTACATGCGCAAGATCGTCAACGGCCTGATTCGCGAAAACGACGGGCGCAAGGTGCCGGTGATCGTGTTCACCAAAGGCGGCGGTCTGTGGCTGGAAAGCATTGCCGACATCGGTGCAGACACCCTCGGGCTGGACTGGACCTGCGACATCGGCGAAGCGCGTCAGCGTGTCGGCAGCAAGGTTTCGCTGCAAGGCAACATGGACCCGACCGTGCTGTACGCCCGCCCGGAAGCCATCCGCCAGGAAGTCGCACGCATCCTTGCCAGCTACGGCAGCGGCACCGGCCACGTCTTCAACCTCGGCCACGGCATCACCCCAGAAGTCGACCCGGCCAATGCCGGCGCGTTCATCAACGCGGTGCACGAGTTGTCGGCGCAGTATCACCAGTAGTTGCTGGGCTGACGATGTTGGTTTTTGAGAGTTAAACCTGTGGGAGAGGAATAGAAAAGACTATTCCTCTTGCTGATTCTCATGGCTGATCGCTGGTCATCGGACGACGGTAGTGCTCTTAGGGACAAGGAGTGATAAATTGCCGGCAAGAAATCCGGCAAAAAATAGCCGGTTAAAAATTACCCAGGCCCTATAAATAGGGGCGTTAGACGGGGTTTAAAGCCGGCAAATGGCATTCACACCGTACATTCCCCAAGACAAAGCGCCCGATGAGTTGCAGGATCAGGTCGTGCAGATCATGCGGCTCGATGCGGCTCTCCACGCGAAAATTCCGGGCCCGCTGCGCTTGCCGATGATGAATCTGCTTCGGGTGGTGAATTCTTACTACAGCAACAAGATCGAGGGTAACTCCACGATTCCCGCCGACATTCTGCGTGCCGAGGATGCGCCTCAGGAGTTCAAGGGTGCCAAGGACCTGCAGGAGATCAAGCGTCACATTGAAGCCCAGCGTCGACTTACCGATGAGCCTATCAATCAGGTCGACGTGTGCACGAAGAGCGCTATCTCACGCATGCACCGCGAGTTCTATGTTGGCGTGCCCGAAGATATGCTGGATATTCAACTCAATGAGAAGGACGATACCGTGCGTATGGTCCCCGGCGAATTCCGGCATTTAGGGGTTCGCGTCGGCAAGCACATCCCGCCAACCGTCGAGCAGATGCCCACATACCTCAACGATTTTGAGCGAATGTACCGCCTGGACTGGATCCACGGCCTTTCGGGCTTCTTTGCGGCTGCAGCGTCGCACCACAGGCTGATGTGGATTCACCCATTTATGGATGGCAACGGTCGCACCGGCCGCCTGTTCACGGATCAGTACCTCAAGGCAGCTGGCTTTGGTGGGTATGGTCTGTGGTCCATGAGCCGTGGATTTGCCCGCAACGTCACCGCCTACTACGAGATGCTTGGCGCCGCCGACCACCCGCGCAAAGGTGAGCTGGACGGGCGGGGTGAGCTCTCGGATAGTGGCCTGTTGCGCTGGACCCGTTTCTTCACGGAGACTGCCCTGGATCAGGTGCAATACTTCAGCGCGCAGCTTGAACCGGAAAGGCTTGGCGAGCGGATCGACGTTTATTTCGAGATGCGCAGCCGTCGCGCGCTTTCGGACAGCAAGGGCGAGACTCTTCCTGAGCTCCGTATAGAGGCCCGAGATGTCTATAAGGCGTTGCTCTATCAGGGCGATCAGCAGCGCGCTGATATTCAGGCCCGCTTGGGCGTCGGCGAGCGCACCACACGCAGTCTGTTGAGCCAGATGGCCAAAGAGGGCTTGATAACGTTGGACGGCCGCAAGCCGGTAGCCCTGAACCTATCCCGGCACTCGATCGAGTTCCTGTTTCCCTACCTCTGGTAACCCTGTACGCACCAGGGTCATCCTTCCATTTTAAGCGCCGACGACTACTTCGGCGCTTTCGCATCCGCAAAGCCTTCGCGCAGCGAACCGCTGCGTGGCAGGAATCGGCCCTGTCGCTCGCCTTGCGGTTTGCCGTCGGCATAGCTCAAGCGGCCGTTGACCCAGACACCGTCGATGCCCTGCGCCGCTCGCTGAGGGTCTTTGAAATCTGCAACGTCGTGTACGGTTTGCGGGTTGAACAGCACCAGATCCGCCCAGTAACCCTCGCGAATAAGGCCGCGTTCGTGCAAGGCGAAGCGCGCGGCCGACAGCCCGGTCATTTTGTGTACGGCGGTGTGCAACGCAAACAGCCCCTTGTCGCGGCTGAAATGCCCGAGCACCCTCGGGAACGCGCCCCACAGGCGCGGATGGGGAAACGGGTCTTCCGGAAGGCCATCGGAGCCGATCATCGTCAGCGGGTGAGACATGATGCGCTCGACGTCGCCCTCATCCATGCCGTAGTACACCGCGCCTGCAGGTTGCAACTTGCGTGCGGCGTCGAGCAATGACAGCCCCCAGTCGGCGGCAATCTCCTGCAGATCCCTGCCGCCCTGATCCGCGTGCGGTGCAGACCAGGTGATGGTGATGCGGAACGCGTCCGTGACCTGTTTGAGGTCCAGCGTCGAAGAGCTGGCCGCATAGGGATAGCAGTCGCAGCCTACCGGATGGTCCTGCGCGGCTTTTTCCAGGGCCGCCAGCAGTTGCGGGCTGCGTCCCCAGTTGCCTGCACCGGCGCATTTCATGTGCGAGATGATGACCGGTGAGCGCGCATGGCGACCTATATCGAATGCTTCCGCCATGGCCTCCAGCACTGGCTCGAATTCGCTGCGCAGGTGGGTGGTGTAAATCGCGCCGAATGCGCTGAGCTCTTCCGCCAGTTGCTTGACCTCGCTGGTTTCGGCCGAGAACGCCGAGGCGTAGGCAAGGCCGGTCGATAACCCCAGTGCGCCGGCTTCCAGGCTGTCGCGCAACTGCTCGCGCATGGCGGCAATTTCTTCCGGGCTGGCGCTGCGCAACAAGTCATCCATGTGGTTGCTGCGCAAGGCGGTATGGCCGATCAGGGCCGCCACGTTGACGGCGGGGCGGGCGTTGTCGACGGCCGCGCGGTAGTCGGTGAAACGTGGATAGACGAACGCCGCGGCGTCGCCCAGCAGGTTCATCGGGTCGGGAGGATTGCCCGTTAGCGAAACCGGCGACGCACTGATCCCGCAGTTGCCGACGATGACGGTCGTCACGCCCTGACTGATTTTCGGCAGCATCTCGGGTTTGCGGATGACCACCGTATCGTCGTGGGTGTGCACATCGATAAACCCTGGCGCCAGCACGCGACCGGCTGCATCGATTTCTTCACGGGCACTGGCATCGCTCAGACTGCCGATGCGCTGGATGCGTCCGTCGCTGATCGCCACATCGGCGCGTATCCCCGGTGTGTCACTGCCGTCGATGACCAGTGCGTCGCGAATGATCAGGTCATAAAGCATGGTTCAGTCTCCCAGCGGCAGGCCATCTTCGCCGCCACGGTATTCATCCAGTGCAAGCTTGATCCGGCGCAGCCGCTCCTGATTGTCTTCAGGGCTCGCCAACGCCAGTTCAGTGACCAGCACGTCAATGGTCAGCAGCATGCCGTAACGCGCTGCGGTGGGTTTATAGATGAAATTGGTTTCAGCAATCTGTAGCGGCAGCACGACCTCGGCCAGTTGTGCCAGCGGTGAATCAGGCAGCGTGATGGCCAGCACGCGGGCACCGTAGCTGCGCGCCAGGGTCACGGCGTCGAGCAGTTCCGGTGTGCGTCCGCTGAGCGAGCAGACAATCAGGCTGTGTTGCGGGCCAAGCGTGGCGGCGACCATGCGCATCATCACCGGGTCGCGGCAGGCGGCCACCGGGTAACCCAGGCGCACCAGCCGGGTTTGCAGTTCCTCGCTGCACAGGCTGGAGCAACCGCCCATGCCGAATGTGTGAATCATGCGCGCATCGGCGACACAGGCGATGGCGGCGGCAAAGCGCGTTGCATCGAAGCCGGCCAGGTGCTGGCGCAGGGTGGCTTCGATGTCGTCGACAATTCGGGTGAAAAACGCCGACTGCTCCGGCGCCGGTTCCGGATGCAGAAAGCGGCTGCCGACGCCGCTGGCCTGGGCCAGTTGCAGGCGCAAGTCGCGCAGATCCCGGCAACCGATGCTGCGCGCGAAACGTGACAGCGTCGCACTGCTGACCTCGGCGCGGCTGGCCAGCTCATCCAGACTGGCACTGGCCGCGAAGGCGATATCGCTGAGCAACAGCCTGGCGATTCGTCCTTCTCCTGCGCTGAAGGAATCCTGACGGGCACGTATCTGGTACAGAATGTCCACTCAAAGCACCTGCGCCAGGCCCAGCGTCAGGGCGAAAGCGACGACAGAAATCAGCGTCTCCAATACCGTCCAGGTCTTGAACGTTTGCGCGACGGTCATGTTGAAATACTCCTTGATAAGCCAGAAACCACCGTCGTTGACGTGGGAAAAGATCACCGAGCCTGCGCCCGTCGCCAACACCAGCAGTTCGGGGTGCGGGTAACCCAGCCCCAGCGCGACAGGTGCGACGATGCCCGACGCCGTGGTCATCGCCACCGTTGCCGACCCCGTCGCAACCCGCATCAGTGCCGCGAACAACCAGCCCATCAGCAGGGGCGACAGATGAAAGTCCTGCGCCAGACCCACGATCTCATTGGTCACGCCGCTGTCGATCAGAATGCGGTTCAAGCCGCCACCGGCACCTACCAGCAACGTGATGCTCGCGGTCGGTGCCAGGCACTCGTTGGTGAATTTCAGAATCGAGTCGCGGTTGAAGCCCTGCGCGATGCCCAGTGTCCAGAAACTCAGCAGGGTGGCCAGCAGCAGGGCAATCACCGAGTTGCCGATGAACAGCAGAAAGCTGTTGAACGCGCTGCCCGGTGTACTGATCAGGTTGGCCCAGCCACCCAGCAGCATCAGCACCACCGGCAGCAGAATCGTGGCCATGGTCAGGCCGAAGCTGGGCAGCTTCTGGCGCGGCTCGCGGTCGAGAAACTGCTTGGCCAGCGGGTTTTCAGCTGGCAAGTGGATGCGCGGCACAATGAATTTGGCATACACCGGACCGGCGATGATCGCCGTCGGGATGCCGATCAGGATGGCGTAGAACAGCGTTTGCCCTACCGACGCCTGATACGCCTGCACCGCGAGCATCGCAGCAGGGTGCGGCGGCACCAGCGCATGCACCACCGACAGACCGGCGACCATCGGCAGACCGACCATCAGAATCGACACCCCGACACGCCGGGCCACAGTGAAGGCAATCGGTACCAGCAGAACGAAGCCGACTTCGAAGAACAGTGGCAAGCCCACCAGAAACGCAATGCAGACCATGGCCCAGTGCGCGTTACGCTCGCCAAAGCGATCGATCAGGGTGCGCGCCACCTGCTCGGCACCGCCAGACTCGGCCATCATCTTGCCCAGCATGGTGCCCAGCGCCACGACCAGCGCGATATGCCCCAGCGTTTTGCCAACCCCCGCTTCATAAGAAGCCACCACGCCACTGGCCGGCATTCCGGCGACCAGGGCCAGACCGACCGAAACAAGCGTAATGACGATAAACGGATTGAGGCGGTAACGCGCGATCAGCACGATCAAGGCGATGATGGCGACAGCGGCGTAGACCAATAGCGAAAGACCGGGTGACGGCGACATAGCGACGGTTCCTTGCAAAGTGGGTAGGCGAGGGCGCAACACCAACAGCTGAAGCTGTCAGCCTGAAGGCGACTCGGGAGTACTCGGCAGGGACGACGCAATAAGATGGAGCAGGGGCGTTTCAGGGCGATCACAGGTATTCATTGTTTTTATCTCTGTTTTCGTGATGAAAATAAATTACACGAAAATGAAATATAAACAAATATATGAAAATAAATTTCTTTTTCGGGTCGTGCCTCGCTAATGGGAGATAGGCGCTGAGGCGCGGCCTACCGCTGCGTCAGCAATTGCTCCGCATAGCGCGCAACGACATGGCCGAAAGCAATAGAGGTATTAGCGGTGCCCGAGCGCAGGCTGTCTACAAGGTTCGCGAGTTCCGCATCACTGGCGCTGGATATGAATTGCTCATCGAACACACCCGTGATTGCCTCCTGACGTCTTTTGGTCAGATACGCGATATCGAGTGCGAGCTTTTCGATCATCGTCGTGGCGGGAAGGTCGGTGTGGGACGTGCTCTGGATTTTCCCTGTCAGCAGATAACGGAAGCGCTGTTCGCAATCGTACTCTGTCGGAGAGATGTGCAGGTCCTCATCGAACCAGTTGCCTTTGTAGTGGCCGCAGTGCAACGGGCTTCCTGGTGTGGTCTCGCGCAGGCAGGACGCATGAAGATTGCTGAACTCCAGTGCCAATGGCAGATAATGATCCTGCGGTCTGAAATGTTCGATGTGGCTGCTATCAAGTTCTATTTCCCTGCCGCAATAGCAGCATGAGAAGTTCTGCTCTTGCAGCAGGCGATCATGCAGGTCGCGTTTTTGCGGGTTCTGCAAGGTTGGATAGGTGGGCGTCCAGTCTTCGTTTGCGCTGGCTTTCCATTCGGTGAATGACGCAGGCTCAGTTCCTTTGATGATGCGTCTCATCGTCCAATGATCTCCTTGCGTTTGAGTAGCGCCTCGGCACCCGCGAACTCTGGTAGATCGGGCGCCTTCTTCTTCAGTGCATCAAGCTGCGACCTGGCTTTTTCAAGCTCGTTGTTTTCCAGAGTGCTGAATAGCTGATCGAGCAACTCTTCAATTTCAGGCTCACGCTGAGGCACGCCCATGACTTCTTCCAGAATGCTGCTGGAGTCCAGGCCGTAGGTTGCTCTTGGGTGAGAGCCGTCATGGTTATTCAGCAGGATGACCTCGCCCGGCTGTAAGCTGCCTATGACCTGCGGCGAGTGGCTTGTGGCGATGAATTGTACTTTCGGGAAGGCTTTTTTAAGTGTCGGTGCGATGGTTCGCTGCCAGGCCGGGTGAAGGTGTATGTCCAGCTCATCGATAATCACGATGCCGCCAGTATTGGTCAGAACATCCTTCCCCATGTGTGGGTTAAGAACGCACATGCGCCTTGCAATATCTGCAATTAATGCAATCAGGCTGCGTTGACCATCACTCAGTTCGTGAAACGGAATCGCGTTGTCGCGCCCCATATCCACAAGAAGGCTTTGCAGCCTCAAGTCATACCGGAGGTTGTGGGCGTCTGGCAGAGCAAGTCTTATCGCTCGGTTTACCCATTCAAGTTCGTCTTCAGGCTCGGTATTGGGGCTTGAGTCCAGACGATCCTGAAGCCGCTCAAGCGTCCGCGCAATCAACCAGCTTTCAAAGTCGCGTAGATCGGTTACTGCGTCGGACCAGTTTGCATAACCGTCAATACGGGAAGCTCTCTGCTGCGCGGCGAATTCAGCTGATATACGTGCGCTGCTCCAGCGACGATTGGCGCGATAAAAAGCAAGCACAGGAAAGTCGACGCGCTCGCCGGCTTGGTTCTTGGCTAAGACATCGTCCAGATGGAGGCCCACCGCAGGATCGGCAGCCGGGTCCCAAGACGCGTTCAGGCTGATGGTCCCCCAATGTGGAAGACCGAACATATTGCCTTCGGCTTTTATGAACACGCCGAATTGTCTTTCGAATCGAATCCTTCCCTCATACCTGTCGATAACGAAACGTATATCTTCGTCACTCAGGTACTTATCTTTCTGGCCCATGGCGTTGCCATACGGTACGAGACATGCCGCTACCCCTTGCAACAACGAAGTCTTCCCACTGCCATTAACCCCCACCACCAGATTGAACCCAGGCTGGAAGTCGAAATGAGCATCTTCGTAGCAACGAAAATTCTGCAGGTGGAGGCGGTCGAGGCGCATGTCGGTTTCCTTTACCAGAACTGGCGGATGCGCCAGTGTACCTTGGCTAACCCTATGCGCCATCGCCCGATGTGTGACTAAACCTGCGCCCCCAGCGGCTGCAACCTTGCCAGCCTCAACGCCACACCAAGGGCAATCATCAGCAACACGCCTATAAACAGCCCGATACCGTTCCAGCCCGCGTAGTGCCAGAACACGCCGCCGCCGGTTCCGGCCACGCTCGAGCCTGCGTAGTAACAGAACAGGTACAGGGACGCGGCCTGGCCCCTGGCGGTGGTGGCCCTGCGTCCGACCCAGCTGCTGGCCACTGAATGTGCGCCGAAGAAGCCGAAGGTGAAGATCAGTACGCCGACGATCACCAGCGGCAGTGGGGTGAACAGGGTCAGCAGCAGGCCGGCCAGCATCATCACGATCACGGCCCACAGCACCTGCCGGCGGCCAAGGCGGTCAGCCAGTGAGCCGATCTTTGCCGAACTGTAGATGCCCGACAGGTACACCACGGAAAACACGCCGACCACGGCCTGGCTCAGGTTGTAGGGTGCGCTCAGAAAGCGGTAGGCGATGTAGTTGAACAGCGTGACGAATGCGCCCATCAGCAGGAAGCCGGTCAGAAACAGCAGCGGCAAGCCTGCATCACGAAACTGCACCACAAACCCGTCGAACAGACTGCGAGGGTGCAGCGAGCGCGGGCGGAAGTTGCGCGACGCCGGCAGGATCTTCCAGAACACCGCTGCTGCGATCAGCGCCAGCCCGCCGACCACCAGCATCGCCGCGTGCCAGCTGACGTAGTCGATCATCACCCCGACGATCAGCCTTCCGCTCATGCCACCGACGGCGCTGCCGCCGATATACAGCCCCATTGCCAGGCCCAGATGGGTGGGGTGGATCTCCTCGCTCAGGTAGGTCATCGCCACTGCCGCCAGGCCGCTCAGTGACAGGCCTACCAGGGCGCGGGTAATCAGCACGCCCTCCCAGCTAGGCATCAAGGCGCTGGCGATGGTGAACAGCGAGGCACAGAACAGCGCCATGACCATCACCGGCTTGCGCCCCAGCCGATCGGATATCGGCCCGGTGATCAGCAGGCCGATGGCGAGCATTGCCGTGGCCACGGACAGGATCAGGCTGCTTTGTGCCGCCGTCAGGGAGAACTCGCTGGACAGCGTCGGCATCATCGGCTGTACGCAGTACAGCAGGGTAAAGGTCGAAAAACCGCCAGCGAACAGCGCCAGAGCCGTGCGTTTGAAAAGCGGCGTGTTCTTTTCGATGTAGGTATCGCCCGGCAGCGTCGACGACTGTGCGGACGAGGTGTTCAAGTCGGGGGTGGGCGGGGCAACGGCAGGGTTCACAAAGACCTCAGGGCACGGTTGAGCAGGCAATGAAAAAATCATATAGCTCGCTAATCATTCCATCCAATATATTGTTTGACCTGTTTGATAGGTAAAACGACTTAATGGAGGCCGCATGGAATTGCGTCATCTGCGTTACTTCATCGCGGTTGCCGAAGAGCTGCATTTTGGCCGCGCCGCGCAGGCACTGGGGATTTCGCAACCGCCGCTCAGCCAGCAGATTCAGACGCTGGAGCAGGAACTGGGCACGCGTCTTTTCGAACGCACCAACCGGCGCGTCGAGTTGAGCGAATCCGGGCGGCTGTTTCTCGACGAAGCACGGCTGGTGCTGGCGCAGGTCGACAAAGCCACCGATGTGGCGCGGCGTGCGCAACTGGGCGAAATCGGCGAGCTGAAGATCGGCTTCACTTCGTCTGCGCCGTTTACGTCGAGCATCCCGCAGGCGATTTTTGCCTTCCGCCAGGCCTACCCGGACGTGCACCTGACCCTGACCGAAATCACCAGTCAGGAAGTGGCGGCAGGTCTTGAGGACAAGACCATTCAGGTCGGCATCATGCGCCCGCTGGCATTGCCCGATTCACTGGTAGTGTTCGAATTGCTGAGTGAACCGCTGGTGGCGATCATGCGTGCCGACCATCCGCTGGCGGCAGAAAGCGAGGAGGGGATCTACATGGCGGCGCTGGCCGCCGAGCCGTTCGTGTTCTTCCCGCGCACTTATGGCAGCGGCATCTACGCGCAAGTCTTGAGCCTTGCGCGCGCCGCAGGGTTCAGCCCGTTGATCACCCAGGAAGCGGGCGAAGTGATGACCATCATCGGCCTGGTTGCAGCAGGATTGGGCGTCACCGTACTGCCTGCGTCCTACCGGCGAATGCGTATCGACGGCGTGGTCTACCGCAACGTCCTCGACCCCGGCGCAACCAGTGCGGTGTGGCTGGTGCAACGCAAGGACGAACAATCGCCCATGGCCAAGGCGTTCACCGAGCTGTTGACGCGTAACGTCGGATGAATGCCTGGCGTATATCCGGTACTCACTATCACTTTTGACAGTAGGCAGATCAGTGTTTTTTGCGTTGAATCTCATGTGCACCTGATGCTCCAGGACGGAATGACAGGAACAGGGAGAGAAGCATGCGCAAACAAATATGGATGATGGCTTTATTGAGCCTGTCGCTGACAGTGGCGGCGGACGAGAAAATTATCGGTGGTACGCCCGCACCCTCAGGTGCTTATCCGTTTTTCACTTCATTGACCAAGGAGGATGGCCAGCACCTCTGCGGGGGCGCCTTGATCGCTGCGCAATGGGTGCTTACGGCGGCACACTGCATACGTGGTCAGTCGCCTGCGTTTGTCCAGATTGCTATAGAGAAGTACGGGCCTCCGGTCGTCAGCCGGGACAAGATCAGGATCGCTGAAGCGTTTATTCCTGCGGATTTCAAAGGCTGGCAGGTTTACTCTAAAACAGGCGACGAAAAGGGATCGGGGCTTTACGACATTGCGCTATTGAAACTTGAGCGTCCAACCGAAAGTAAAGACATCCTCAAACTGGACGGCATTGATCAGGTGGTTGCGCACGAAGTCGGGATGCCCGTCACGCTGGCAGGCTTCGGAATGAGAGAAACCGGCACCATGCCGAACGAGCTTTATCATGTTGACGGCTCGATTCTGGAAGACCGCAAATGCATAGACGTGCCGCCGGGCTATCCACCTACCTACTTTGATCCTCTCTTGAATGTGTGTTCGAGCAAGATTTCTGGCGGCGGCGATTCAGGCGGGCCGTTGCTCTTCAAAACGCAGAGCGGCTACGTCGGCGTTGCGCTGGTAAGTCGTGGTTTGCTCGACGCTAGTCAGATGACTCGAATTTCGTTCTACAAGGACTGGATCACGGACATCATTGCAAATGACAAGTGCGGCCAGCAGGAGAAGCCTGAAGGTACTGTTTCTGTGCGTTCTGTCAGCTCGTCTGGCTGTTGACCACTGAGCGCCAGGACTCAGCCGTCACTGACGTCGCACTCTGCGTCGTCAGTGCCACTGTGAGAAAAAAGCGCTTTTATGCGCTGTGACTACAGGCAAAGCATGACTTTGCGCTGAAGCATAGGGAACGACAGGTGCTCGGGAAGGCGCCGCTCAACCCCAACGCCTGAAGATCAGCGAGGTGTTCACGCCGCCAAATGCGAAGTTGTTGTTCATCACGTATTCGTTGCTCATGTGCCTTGGTTCGCCGACGATGTAGTCCAGTTCGCCGCATTGTGAGTCGATGTCGATCAGGTTCAGGGTATGGATATAGCGATCGCTGTTGAGCATTTCGATGCTGAACCATGACTCCAGCGCGCCGCACGCTCCCAGCGTGTGGCCGAGGAAGCTTTTTTGCGAGCTGAGTGGCATGCGCGGGCCGAACAGGCTGCTGGTGGCCAGGGTCTCGGCGATGTCGCCCTGTTCGGTGGCGGTGCCGTGACCGTTGACGTAACCGATGGCGTCAGGCGAAAGGTTGGCGTCTTCGAGGGCCAGCTCCATCGCGCGGCGCATGGTGGCCTGCTCGGGACGAGTGCTGTGCGCGCCGTCGGCGTTGCTGCCGAAGCCGACGATTTCGGCGTAGATGTGCGCGCCACGTGCCTGGGCATGTTCCAGCTCTTCAAGCACCAGCATACCGCCACCTTCACCGATCACCAGGCCGTCGCGTCCGCTGTCGTAGGGGCGTGGTGTGGTGTGTGGCGCGTCATTCTTGAGGCTGGTGGCGTACAACGCGTCGAAGACCATGGCCTCTGTCGGGCACAGCTCTTCGGCCCCGCCCGCCAGCATCAGCGGCAGACGACCGAACTTGATCGCCTCGTAGGCATAGCCGATGCCCTGACTGCCACTGGTGCAGGCGCTGGAGGTCGGAATCAGGCGTCCGGTCAGGCCGAAGAAGATGCTGATGTTGGCGGCAGTGGTGTGCGGCATCATGCGCACGTAGGAGTTGGCGTTCAGGCCCACGGCCACCGAGTTGATCAGCATGTTGCCGAAGGCCTTGATCTCGTCGGTGCTGCCGGTGGACGAGCCGCAGGCCGTGCCCATGCGGCCATCGCGAATGATCGGGTCATTCAGCAGCCCGGCGTCGATCAGGGCCTGCTCCGCGGCCGCCACGGCCAGACGGGACACGCGGCCCATGCTGCGCAGTTGTTTGCGCGTCCAGTGCCCCGGCACGGCGAAATCGTCGATGGGGCCAGCCAGGCGGGTATTGAGCTCGGCAAACCGGTTCCACTCGTCCATTCGGCGAATGCCGCTGCGATTGGCCGTGAAGCGTGCATCGATAGTCGGCCAGTCGCTGCCCACCGAGGTGATGCCGGACATGCCGGTCACTACCACACGCTTCATCAGCACAGTCCCCCGTTGACGGCCAGAACCTGACGGGTGATGTAGCTCGCTTCGGCCGACATCAGAAAATTCACGGCACCCGCCACTTCCTCGGGCGTGCCCATGCGTTGGGCCGGGATCATTTTCATCAGTTCGTCCACCGGCACGTTCTCGTCCAGCATGGCCGTATCGATCAGCCCCGGCGCGACGCAGTTGACGGTGATCTTGCGCTTGCCCAGTTCGATGGCCAGTGCCTTGGCGGCACCGATCAGCCCTGCCTTGGAAGCGCTGTAATTGACCTGGCCGCGATTGCCGATCAGCCCGGAAACCGAGGTGATGCAGACGATGCGCCCTGCTGCACGACGGCGAATCATCGGCATCGTCAACGGGTGCAGGACGTTATAGAAGCCGTCCAGGTTGGTGCGCAGCACCTGATCCCAGTCATCGTCGCTGAGTGCCGGAAACGCGCCGTCGCGGGTCAGCCCGGCGTTGAGTACCACGCCGTAATAGGCGCCGTGCGTCTCCACGTCCTCTTCCAGAATGGCCTTGCAGGCGGCCCGGTCCGACACATCGAATTGCAGCACGCGTGCCTGGCGGCCCAGCGCAACGACTTCGGCCTGCACCGCTTCGGCTTCGCTGCGGCCGGTGCGGCAATGCAGGATCAGGTCGTATCCGGCCTGCGCCAGACGCAGGGCGATGGCGCGGCCGATGCCACGGCTGGAGCCGGTGACCAGTATCGATTCAGTCATGCCGGGGCTCCTTCAGCCAGGTAGTCAGCAGTGTTGGGCGGGCAATATACATTGAGTCGGGCAAAAGCCTCGATACCCGGCCCGGTGAGGGTGCATTCGAACATGCCCATGCCGTTGTCGTCCTGCAGGGAGCGCACGGCATGGATGTGCAGTTCACTGCCCAGCGGGAAGCGCGTCACGTTGCAGTCGAACTTGCGACTGCCAAGCAGAAAACCCAGCTTGACCGCTTCGCCCTTGTTGCGCGCCTTGCAACCGGCATAGGCCGCGACGCTCTGCGCCATCAGCTCTATGCCCAGCCAGGCCGGCAGGCTGCCGTCGGCTTGATTGAACAGGCCGTCGGCGCGTACGGTCAGGCGGGTTCGAATCTGTTCTTCGTCAACGCTCAGCACCTGATCGATGAGAATCATGTCGCCGGCATGGGGGATGAGTTCGGCGAGCGGCCACTCGGTCATGGGGCATCTCCGATAATCAGGCTGATGTTGTTGCCACCGAAGGCAAACGAATTGCTCATCATGTAACGAGCGTTTTCAGGTGTCAGGCGCGAGCCTGCGTGTGTCCATTGCAGCGCAGGCAGGAGCGGATCGGCCTCGCCGTCCCACAGGTGCGGGGGCAGGGCCTGTTCGGTATTCTGCGGGGCCAGGCTCAGCCAGCAAAACGCCGCTTCCAGCGCGCCCGCCGCGCCCAGGGTGTGGCCGCTGAGCGGTTTGGTCGACGAGCAGGGCACGCCGTTCGGAAATACGCCCTGCACGGCCAGGCTCTCCATCGCATCGTTGTGCTGCGTGGCGGTGCCATGCAGGTTCAGATAACCGATCTGCTCCGCCTCGAGTCGGGCATTGCGCAACGCTTGCAGCATGGCATCGCGCGCACCACGGCCGGTGGGTTCTGGGGCCGAGATGTGGTGAGCGTCGCAGCTGGCACCTGCACCCAGCAGGGCAATCGAGTGCCTGCTGTCGGCTTCGCGAGTCATCAGGAACAGCGCGGCCGCCTCGCCGATATTGATCCCGTTGCGGTTGCTGGAGAACGGGTTGCAGAGCTGCGGCGACATGGCCTCGAGTGCCGAGAACCCCTGCAGGGTCAGCTTGCACAGGCTGTCGACGCCGCCGCACAGCACGGCATCGCACAGGCCCATGTCCAGCGCCCGACGCGCACTGAGCAACGCCCGCGAACTGGACGTGCAGGCTGTCGAGATGACGTAGGTCGGGCCGCTCAATTGCAGCCAGGCGGCGAGAAAATTCGCCGGTGCGCCCAGTTCCTGTTGTCGATAATCGTAATCGTCGGGGAAGGTACGCTCACGCAGCCAGACGGCCATGCTCTCGCTCGCTTCATCAATGCCCGAAGTACTGGTGCCGATGATCACGCCGATCCGCCCGGCGCCGAAGCGGGTGATGGCCTGGCTGATGTCCTCCTCGATCTGCAGGGCGGCGGCCAGCAGCAACTGGTTATTGCGGCTGCGATGCAAATGCACGGCAGGCGGAATGGGCGGCAGTGCGGATTTGACTGCACCGACCGGCAACGCGCGTTCCGGCACCCAGCCGCTTTCGAACACCATGCCCGAGCTGTCGCCTGCGAACAGCCTGCGCGACACCTCTTCACGGCTGTCGCCCAGCGAGCAGATCACGCCCAGCGCGTTGAGATAGGCGGTCATGGCAGGCTCTCGTTGTTCAGCGGTGTGACCTTGTAGCTCAGCCGGTCCTTGAGGCGGATGGTGAACGCGTTGGCCGACTGATATTCGACCAGCCAGCGGTCATCCAGACGACGCTGCATGCCCTGGCGGTACGCCGTCGGGTAGCGGCCATGCATTTCCAGATCCGGGGTCATGGCGAACATCAGCGCAGCGAACAGCTCGCGGGCTTCCGGATTGGGCGGCAGCAAACCATCGGCCTGCCATTTTCCGTCGATCAGCAACTGGCGCGCCTGGGGAATGCCCAGCGGGTCCATCATTGACCAGCGCAATCCGCCGTTTTCGCGCTGGATGATCAGCAGCCAGTCCTGATGCTGATCGGCCTGGCGACGCTCAATGTGCAGCTGCATCGGCAATTGCATGGTCGGTGCGCTGGTCGGCAGCGGGGCTTGTGCCGCACAGCCGCCGAGCAGCAGGAAGGCTAAAAACAGTACGCGAATCATGATGCTCCAACTTCCAGGGGTTTGCGGGCCACGACATTGACCAGCGTTTCCTCACGTTGCCCGAACGGCCTGGGCTTTTGCAGTTTCAAGACTTCGAGCAGGCCGAAGTCCCTGGCGCGGCTCCACCACAGGTAAGGGTACGAAACATTCTGTGCATCGAACTCGAAACCCTGGTCGCGGATCATCTGCAGATACTGTGCCGCGCTTTTCTGAACGTGCATCGGGTGGCGGAACAGCCAGCGAATCACCCAGGTGTCGATGTACGCTTCGGTCGACTCGGCGAACAGCAGATAGCCGCCCGGCTTGAGCACGCGATAAAACTCGGCCAGTGCCTGTTCCTGCTCGACCAGATGATGGAAAGTCTGGTGGCAGAACAGCAGATCGACGCTGGCGTCGGGTACTTGCAGGGCTGCGCAGTCGCTGCCGATCAGTTCGACCTCTACGCCTCTGGCCCGAGCCTCTTCACCACTCATGTCGAGGCTGTGCGGATCGGCGTCGACACCGATGAGCCTCGACGGCTGAAAAACCTTGTTCAACTGCTGAAACGAACGGCCTTGCCCGCAACCGGCGTCGAGCAATACCGGGGCAACCGGCGGCGGGCTGGTGAACAGGCTGCGCAAGTCGTCTATCGCCACGCGCAGCACGCGGTACTGCCAGATGTTGCTGCGCAGAAACCACAGGCCGAAGCGGGTTTCCTCGACGTAACTGTCACTCAGGAACGGTCGATTCATGGGCCACTGTCCGCGCAGATTTCCGAGAGCGTGCGCAGGCGGCGCTTGGGCTCGCTGACAAACGGATTGCGTTCGTCCCAGGCATAGCCGGCCAGAATCGAGCTGATCATGCGGCGGATGTCCGGAGCGCTGCCGGGGTAGAAAATCACGTTCTGGAACGTACCGTCGTACCAGCCCTCGACATAGGCGCGAAAGGTGTCGACGCCACGTTTCAACGGCACCGCGAACTCGCTTTCCCAATCCACGTTTTCGCCCTGCAACTGCCGGCTCAGCACGCCAGCCGCCATGCTCGCCGAACGCATGGCGATGGTCACGCCCGAAGAAAACACCGGGTCGAGGAATTCCGCCGCGTTGCCCAGCAGCGCAAAGCCCTTGCCGTGCAGGGTCTTGACGTTGGCCGAGTAGCCGCCGATGGTTCTCGCTGGCGTATCCCAGACTGCGTTTTTCAGCACGCTGGCCAGTTGCGGTGTTTCATCGATAAAGGCGCGCAGGCAGGCATCCAGATCCTCGGGCTTGTCCTTGAAGCGTTCGGCCGAGGCGACCACGCCTATCGAACAGCGGCCTTCGCTGAACGGAATCGACCAGAACCACACATCGCTGTGCTGCGGATGGATGCTGACCAGAATCTTGCGGCGGTCGAAGGGCGGGCTTTCGATGCGGTCTTCGATATGGGTGAACACCGCCTGGCGCACAGGGAAACCTGACGGCGCTTCCAGATCCAGCAAGCGCGGCAGCACGCGGCCATAGCCGCTGGCGTCGAGTACGAAGCTGGCCTGCACGCTGTATTCGCTGCCGTCCTCACGCCTCACACGCAAAACCGGCTGCGGGCCCTCGAAGTCGGCGCTGACGATCTCTTCCTGGTAGCGGATGTCCACACCTTGCAGCGCGGCCTGATCGGCGAGCAGTTTGTCGAACTCGCTGCGCTGCACCTGAAAGGTCGTCGGCTTGCCGTTGCTGAACGTATCGCTGAAGTCGAAATCGCTGTATTGCTCGCCACGCGCGAAGGCTGCGCCATTCTTGGGCTGGAAACCGGCGGCCTGCACGGCCTCCAGCATCCCGGCTTCTTCGACGAAGTCCAGGCAATGACACAGCAGGCTCTCACCGATGGAGAAGCGCGGAAACAGCTGGCGCTCGATGATCAGTACGTCATGGCCATGGCGTTTGAGCAGGGCAGCCGCTATTGAACCGGCCGGGCCGGCACCGATGACGACGACCTGACGAATTTCCCTATCAGTGATGGGCACAGGTATTCCTTTTCGGTTGGGCGGTGGCGGGGAGTAACGACAGCGCTGCAAGATTCATGCGTGTGGCCCTTCAGCATTGGCTGGCGAATGAAGCGCTTTACGCGGGCTGGCCCAGGGCGCCAGCAGGAAGCTGAACGCCAGCCCCAGGCTGACCGACAGGCCGAAGTTGCTGATCGCCGGGGTGCTGGAAACGGCCAGCAGGCCGAACGACAGCCAGGTGGTGAGCGCTGCCAGCAGCGTGCCCAGCAGACTGACCGCCGCGCCGCCTATCTGCTCGCGCATCAGGATGGCGTAATCGACGCTGATCGCCGTGACCAGCAACAGGCCGAACAGGCTGAACAGGGTCAGCGGCTGACCGAGCCAGCCCAGGCTGGCGAGGCTGCACAGCGCCGCCAGCAGGGGCAGGGCGACGATGCGCAACGCACCACCGAAGCCAAACGGCGCGATCAGCAGCAGGACGATCAGTACGCACGACGCCAGCTTCAATTCCGCTGCGCTGATCTGCGTGTGGGCAAACACCTCGTTGAGCTCACCCAGGCGGTCAACCAGTTGCACACCCTCCAGGCCGATGGCCTGCACGCGCAGCAACGCCATGCTGTTCATGCCGCGCAGGCTGACAATGCTGGCGACACCTTGATCGCCGTCGTCATCGCGTGTCGGTCCCAGCCAGAGCGTGCGCCACGGTTCGCTCAGCGGGCCTTGAAGCGCGTGATCGATATCTTGCGTCGGCAGTGCCTGCAATTGGGCCAGTTCAGCTTTCAAGGCGCTGGCCGGGACGCCAAGCTCTACCAGCGGCGCCCAGTATTGCGGCAATTTGCCCAGTGCATCGCGGGTGGCCTGTTGTTCGGCAGGCGAATCGAGCAACTGATTGAGCGCCATGTAGCCTTGCAGCTTGTCCATGCTGACCAGTTGGTCGAGCCGTTGGGTCAGTTCGGACTGCCGATCCAGCAACTGCTGTTGGTCCTTGCCGCGCACCAGAAAGAACTGGCTGGTGGGCTGATAACCGGTGATCCGCGCGATGGCCTGGGCTTCATCAGTCAACGCCTGAGGTGCTGCCACCCACTGGCGGATATCGTTCTTGGTGGTCAGGTGCCAGAGTCCGCCGCCACAGAAGGCCAACAACAGCACCAGCAGGATCGGTGTGCTGATGCGCAGCAGCAAGGCGGCGCGGCAATCGAGCATCAATTGCGCCAGTTTCAGCGGCCACTGGGCAGGGCTGATCTCGACGTTGGCGAGCAGCGCGGGCAGCAGGCACACCGCCGTCAGGTAGGCGCCGATCAGGCCGGCCGCCGAGAACACCGCAATTTGCGTGAGTGCCGGGAACGGTGTCCAGGCCAGCGCCAGGTAGCCGATGCAACTGGTGATCAGGCTCAGGCTCAGGCCCGGCAGGGTCAGGCGCAAGGCGGGCCAGCTGCGCCAGGGCTTGAGGCTCCAGCTCTTGGACAGGTAATGCAGCGGGTAATCCACCGCCACCCCGATCAGGCTCGAGCCCAGCACCAGCGTCATGACGTGCATGCTGCCGAATAGCGCGACGCAGGCCACCGCGCCGAAGAGCATGCCGACCATCACCGGCACGAATGCCAGCAGCACGCTCCAGCGGCGGAAGGCGAGCAACAGCAACAACAGGATACCGAGCGTTGCGCCACCGCCGACCCAGGTGATTTCCCGGCTGGCCTGCTTCTGCCCGTCGGCAGCGTAAAGCAGCCCGCTGGCCGCGAGCAATTGACCACCTGCCTGACTGGCCTGCACCCGCGCTTGCGCCAGCAGGTCGGCAACCTGGCCGGGCAGGTGCATATCGAAGGCATCGGTTCGGGTTCGCGAACGCAGCAGTACCCAGCTTTTACCCTCGGCGCTGGCCACCAGCGCACCGCTGGCCAGGTCCGCCTCGACCGAGCCCTGTTTCGGCAGGCCGTTCTGGATACGTCCGGTCAGCCCCAGCCAGTCATCCTGGCCAGGCACCAGGCTGAACCCGGCAAACGGGTCGAACAGCGTCTGCACGCGCTGTTCGATGAAGGTTTTCGGGTCGTCGATCAGCAGTGTGCGATCCGCTGTCGGCAACATGGCGATGCGCCCTTGCAGCAACTGGGTGCGCAACGCGGGCAGGTCGGCCTGTAGCGACCACTGGACCTTCTCGAACAGGCCAGTCGACTGCCATTGTTCAGCCAGCGTGCGCGCCAGTTCGACGGCCTTCTGCCGATCGCTGTGGCCCACCAGCACCAGCATTTCCCGGTTGAGCGGTTCCTGCATGCGCTTTTCGGCGCTCACCACCAGTTCGTCGTTATCGGTGCCCGGCACCAGCTCCATCAGGTTGGCCGACAGCGGCGAGCGGTCGTGCCACTGCCAGCCAGCGAGCGCCAGTACGCCTGCCAGAATCAGCAGGAACAGTCGCGGCAACAGCCGCTCAGTCTTTGAAGTCATTACGCTGCGCATCGGTCAGGGTCGGAGCGCTGCTGCTGTCGATCATTTTCAGGACCGTGCTGTCGCCCTGGGTTTCCAGCAGCTCGATACGCTGCACCAGTTCGCCACCGTCGATGTTGATCTGCTTGAACACTTGTTGCAGCAGCATCGAACGCGGCGTCAGGGTGAGGTGCCAGGCATTCGCCTCGCCCTTGAGCTGCAAGTCGAAATCCCGTTGCAGGCCGCTGCTGTCGCCTTGCAGGACCGCCAGGAACAGGCGGTTCTGCTCGGCGCCGGCATTCTTGTTCGGCACCGGCTTCCAGGTGCTGACATTGCCATCGGTTTCACGACGGGCAATGCCGTCGGCATTGATGCGGTAATCCTGCTTGAGCGGTGTTTCCAGCAGCCAGAGCAGCCCGAAATCCCTGGCGAGCACGAAGCGGCCCTTGCTGAGCAGCGGTTGCGGCAGGGCGCGGAGGTGTTTTTCCTGAACGAAACGACCCTGCACCACCGCAGGTTTGGCGAGCTGGTCGCTCAGTTGTTGCAGGTCGAACGCCTGCGCCAGGGAACAAAGGCACAGCAGACCCAGCAGGATCAAGGTACGAAGCGGGCGGTTCATGGCGAGGCGCTCTCTATTGTGCTCTCAAGGGCATTTTTCACGGCATCGATGAACACCTGCGGCGAGGCCAGTTGCATTTCCCGGCTCTGGCTGTCGACGGCGACCTGCACAGTGCTGGCGCGGGTCAGGCGCTCACCGGTGTGTGCATCGGTGATCAGGTAATTGATCTTCAGACGGTTCTCCCACTCCACCAGACTGGCGCGCACGTTCAGTGTCTGACCGAACACGGCGCTGCGCACATAGCGCAACTGCAGATCGATCACCGGCCAACCATAACCGGATTCGAGCATCTGCATATAGTTATGCCCGATATGATCGAGCAGCGCGCAACGCGCCACTTCGAGGTACTTCACGTAGTGCCCGTGCCAGACGATGTTCATCATGTCGACGTCGAAAAACGGCACGACGATTTCAGTGTCGATGTGCAGAAAACCCTTACTGCGCATGTAACCTCCTGTGACGACCTGCGCTGATTTTACAACGCAGCACATGATCGCCGAGCGCGATCAGCTCATGAGCCTGATTCATCGGCAGACTTCCAGAATGGGTAGAAATTGAACCACTGCTGCGGCGCTTCCAGGCAATAGTGCCCAAGACGCGCGGCATAACGCGTGGCCCACTGCTCGATGACCTGAGCGCGGTCGCTGCGCCGCCACTCGATGGCGTCGGCGAACGGTTCCAGAATCACCCGATAGCCTTTCGCACCCTTGAGGCAGAAGAACAGATTGACCGGGCACTTGAGCAGCCCGGCCAGCAGCCAGGGGCCTTGCGGGAAGGTCGCCGGCTGGCCGAGAAAGTCGACCCGCACATTGCGCCCGCCATGCAGGGCGACGCGGTCACCGGCGATGGCCAGCCACTCGCCTTCGTCCAGACGCTGGCTTAATTGCAGCATGATGGCCGGGTCCAGCTCGCTGACCTGAATCAGGCGCAGATGGGTCGCGCCAGCTTCGCCGAGCAGGCGATTGAAACGTTCGGCGTGTTTGGTGTGCACCAGCACGTTCATGGTGACCTTTTCGCCGAGTTCGGCCAGTGCGCGGCACACTTCGAGGTTGCCCAGGTGCGCACCGACCAGCATCTGTCCGCGTTGGCCACGCAGGTTCTGGCGCAGCAGGGCCTGGTCGACGATCTCGATCTGATCGATGCCCAGCCTGCCGTTCCACACGTCGAGCTTGTCGAGCAAGGAATCGGCAAATGCCATGAACTGTCCGAACACCCGGCGCTGGCTGGGCCGCAGTTCGGGCTTGCCGCTCCAGTCAGCCAGGTGCTGCTGGTACTGCCAGATGCTGTGCCGGGCACGTCGGCCGAAGACAAAGAAATACAGGACGATGCCATACAGCACCGGGCTGAGCAGGCGCCGACCGAGCACCCGCATGCCCCAGGCGGTGAGTTTCATGAGCATGAAACTGCCGCGCTCCTGATGACTGGCCCAATGCTCCTTGGGCGACTTGTCGATGCTCATGGCCGCCACCGTCGCCACAGGATCATTGGCAGGCGTAGCAGCATGCCGAAGAACAGCTTGGCGTGCATTTTCGAAATCAGTGCGTTGTCGTGAAACAGGCGAAAATGCGACAGGCCGTCCTGCGGGTAGTGCACGCGGGTCGGCAGCCAGCGCATCGGCTGGCCACGCCAGGACAGGCGCACGAGCATTTCCGAGTCGAAATCCATGCGCCTGCCGATCTTCACGCTGTCGATCAGCGCCAGGACCGGGGCCAGTGGATAGAGGCGAAAGCCGCACATGGAATCGCGAATGTGCAACGAAAGGGTATTGATCCACACCCAGACGTGGGTCAGGTAGCGTGCATACAGACGGCCCTTGGGCACGCTCTCGTCGAACTGAGGATAGCCGCAGATCAGCGCATCCGGGTGCTGGCGCGACTGCTCCAGAAATACCGGGATATCGCTCAGATCATGCTGGCCATCGGCATCGACCTGCAACGCATGGCTGAAACCCAGCCGGATCGCCTCGCGGAAGCCGGCCATCACCGCGCCGCCCTTGCCCTGATTGACCGGCAGGCGCAGCAGGTAGATAGCCTCACCCTGCGCCAACTGCTGTAACACAGCTTCGCAGGCCGGGCTGCTGGCATCGTCCACCAGGATGCACGGCAACCCGGCGTTGCGCACGGCCTTGACCACGTTGGGCACGGCCCGCTCGTGGTCGAACACCGGAATGATCACGCAAGGCTTATGCATGGTCGTCTTCCAGGAGGATCCGGCCACTGGAGCAGGGCGCGTTGTCGGCGTTGCGAAAGGCGAAGTGCAGCTTGGAACGTGCTGCATCGAAGCGCAGCGTCAGCGTGAGGCGGTCGCCGGGGCGCACCAGTTGCTGGAATTTGAGCACCTCCATGCCGGCGAATCCGCATGGCAGGTCAAGCAGGCGCTGGCCCAGGCTGATCGCCCAGTCGACCTGCACCACGCCCGGCAAAATCGGCGCCTTGGGAAAGTGGCCGCTGAAAAACGCCAGATCGGGCGGGACACTCAATTGCAGGTGCAACTCGCCTTCGATGTTCTGTTGCTCAAGCACTTCCGGCTGTTTCGAGCGTGGCGCCAGCAGCAGCGCCTCGACGTCTGCTTGCGGCAGCTTGCCCTGGGCGTTGAGCGGCATCTGCCGCAGCAGCCGCCAGCGACGCGGCAGGGCGATGGTTTCGCAATGCGGCTGCAGGTAGTGTCGCAAGGCTTCGGTGAGCGCCCGACGGCCTTGGTTGCGCAGGGCCAGCAAGCCCGCGTCGCTGAGCACCAGCAGCGCGCCCAGCGAGGCACGGTTTGCCTGCACCACGCCAAGGCGCGCTTCACTCACCCACGGGTGAGTCGCGAGGGCCTGCTCGATCAGCGGCAAGGACACGCGCTTCTCTTCGAGTTTGACGATGCGGTCGAGCCTGCCCAGCAGCTCGAAGCGCCCGTCCGCACCGATCAGCGCCGCATCGGCGGTCTGCTCGACATGGCCGGGCGGCAGATAGGGCGAGCTGATGCGCAGCGCACCTTGCGCGTCCTGACTCAGCTCTACGCCGTCGAAGGCCTGCCAGCGTTGCCCGCCCTGACGCCAGGCGATACCTCCGGTTTCCGAGCTGCCGAGAATCTCAGTCGGCCACTGACCGAGGCGTTGCTGCAGGCTGTGTGCGGCTTCGGCCGGCAATGCGCCGCCGGAAGAGAACACCCGGCGCACGGCCGCAAGACCCGGCCAGTCGAGATTGTCGCCCATGCGCTTGAGCAGCGCGGGGCTGGCGACCCAGGCGAATGACGGGTATTCACGGCTGGCGCGTTGCAGGTCTTCGGCGAACGGCAACTGACGGCGCACGAACGGGCGTGCCGCGCACAGCGGCCACAGCAAGCGAAACAGCAGCCCGTAAATATGTTGCGTCGCCACGCTGCCGATCATGCATGCCGCGCCCAGCTCCGCGCCCCACAGTTGCTCCAGCCCGCAGACTTCGTTGGCCAGTTGCCGAAGGCGTTTTTCGATCAGTTTGGGCTCGCCGCTGGAGCCTGAGGTGCACAGGCTCAGCCGGCACTGGTCGAGGTCCAGCGCTGCCGCCGGGAGGGGCGCGGCACGCAGATCGCTCAGGTGGGTGTCACCCGGCAGGTCGGTCAGCCACAGGTCGACCTGATTCGCCCAGCGCTCGCGGGTCTGGCCCTGCAAGTCGGCGGGCAGCATCACGTGTACACCTGCGCGCCAGGCCGCGAACAATGCAATGGCCAGGTCGGCGGCATCTTCGAGGTGCACTGCAAGGTGCGTGATGCCACGCGCTTGCAGTCCAGCGGCCACGCCGAGCGCCTGATCACGAAACTGCGCGTGGTCGAGGCTCGGGGCCAGCGTCAGCAGCCGGTCGGGCAGCGCATCGAGCAGCAGGTGTTCCAGGTTCAACCAGTTCATGCGATCCATTTCATTTGCCGCCCGCAGAGGGTGGGCGGACGATCCATTCGACAGCGAACAACACGCCCATCAGGCCGTAGGAAATCAGGCCGGTGTACAGCGTCCACCATGACAACGGTGCCCACAGTGTCAGGATGGCTGACGTGAGGCCGTTGACGAGAAAGAACAGGCACCATATCTGCGTGACTTTTCGGGTGTAGCGGATACCCGCCTCAGGCAGATCGGGGCGGTTCAGGCGCGCCATCTTTTCCACGATCGGCGGGCCGTAGACCAGGCTTGAGCCGAACAGGCCGAGCATGAAGGTGCTGACCAGTACCGGGTACCAGCGCAGCATCATGTGGCTATCGAGGGCGCCGAGCACCACGCAAAAGATCAGCGCGACAATCGCCATCGCCAGGCTGCCTTGCTTGCGTTCTCCGGTCAGGGCGCGCGCCAGCCACAGGCTGCCGAGCAGCAGCGCGAACTGCCAGGGGGCGAAATGCTCGGTCCCCCAATAGACGGCGAATGGATACAGCACGCCGGCCAGCACCAGAATCAGGCCAATCAGCCGCTTCATTCGGCGCTGTTGACCAGTTTGTAGACGGCCTCTACCACGTCGTTTACGGTTCTCACCGACTTGAATTCTTCAGCCGCAATCTTCTTGCCGGTCTTGCGTTTGATGTGATCGATCAGGTCCACGGCATCGATGCTGTCGATTTCCAGGTCCTGATACAGATTGGCTTCAAGCGTGACTCGCTCAGGCTCCAGTTCGAACAGTTCCACCATTGCGGTGCGCAGGATTTCGAAGATGTCTTCACGGGTTTGCATGTTCAATTCTCAGGCCGGTTGTCTGGCGCTGACGAAGGCCGCAAGGCTGTCGACGCTGGCGAAATGGTTACGGGTGTCCTTTGCATCGGCATCGATCCTGATGCCATAACGCTTCTGGATGGCCAGGCCCAATTCGAGTGCATCCACCGAGTCCAGTCCCAGTCCTTCGCCAAACAGCGTCATATCGTTGCCGATATCTTCCGGGGTGATGTCTTCGAGGCCCAGGGCATCGATGATCAACAATTTAATGTCCTGGTGCAGATCGCTCATCTGAGGCGAGCTCCTTGGTGAAATAGTCATGCAGGTAATCGTTGAGCTTGCGGGACGCCAGGGGCGGTGGGCCTAGCGCACTGAAGGCAGTTGGGTCTATATCGGCACCGACGCGCAAAGTGAAGTGCACGCGGCGTTGCGGAATGCGATACCAGGGCTCGGCCTTGGTCAGGGTGGTCGGCTGGACCTTGATCGTCACCGGGGTGATGACGCTTGCGCCACGCAGCGCAATGGCGGCCGCGCCGCGGTGAAAGACCGGCGGCTGACCTGGCTGGGTGCGCGTGCCTTCCGGGAAGATGATCAGTGTCTGGCCGCTTTGCAGGCGCTCTACGGCGGCGTCGAGCATGTCCATGCTGCCATCGTTGCTGATGTAACCGGTGGAGCGCACAGGGCCGCGGGTGAACGGGTTTTCCCAGAGGCTGCGTTTGACGACGCAGTTGGCGTCACGCACCAGCCCGATCAGGAACACCACATCGATCAGTGACGGGTGGTTGGCGATGATCATCTGCCCGGGGCGGCCAAGCTTTTCGGCGCCTTGCACGTCGTAGGTCAGCACACGCATGCGCGCCATGATGCGGATGAACAGCCAGAACAGGCGGCTGATGGTCCGCCGTGCGCGGCGCTGATGGCTGGCCACACTGCCAGGCAGGCAACTCAATACTGGAAAAACGAACAACCTCAGGCATAAACCGCTCAACCCGAACAGGGCAAAGCTGATGCCTGTTGCCAGCAGACGCCAGTAATAGGCGTCCCGACCTTTCTTCAGTGACTGCGTTGCCAGTTCCATAACCGGTTATTCCAGGGGTGCAGGCAGACGGATTGATCAGTGTGCAAGGCCCGCAGCAGGTTCAGGGCGTGAGGCCACTGAGTGCGCTTTGTGCCTTGCGTATCGGTGTTCAGAGACAGTTGCCACTCATTCCCCGGCGTCAGCAGCAAGCCGACCGCGTAGGGAAAGGGCACGTCATCAATCCATTGGGCATAGGCTTGCGGCGGCTGTTCTTCAGTCACCACAAGCAATACTGCTTCTGCTCCCTCGGCCAGCAACGCTGCGGCCTCGAATGCTCCATACTCCAGCCCGTCGCCTGTGGCGGCCAGGGCTGTCATCTCACTTGTTTCACCGCGCATGATCGACCACAGACCAATGACGGCGTTATGCACTGAAAGGCTGAACTGGGTCGGTGAAAGCGGCTCGCTGGCGGCCAGATCACGCAGGATTTCAAAGGTCCTCGGGGTTTCTCCGTGGCGCGAGACAAACACCAGCGGGACGCGCTCCAGCCCTTCAGTCAATGGCCAGCCGACAGCAAACGCCATTCTTGCCATACGGCCCAGGCGGCGGCGTTGCATCGCAGGAAGAAAAGACACGTCTGGCGCTGCGTCACTGGTTTCCAGCAACGTCGGATCGAGGCTCCATCTCTGCCAGTCTTCCGCGCTCGCCAGGCCCGGCGCCCAGGCTTGCCATCGTGCAATGTTGAAGGTGATCAAGGCTTCTCTTCCCGCCCCTGCGGGCTTGTTTCTCGCTACATCGATATCAGGTCGATATCAGCCTGGGTGCGGTAATTGACCGAGTGCGCGCATTATCCTGATGGGGCTCATTACTAGCAAATTTGTTACATAAAAACCGTTTACAGGCGTGTATTTTAAGGTTGAAGTCGTTTTTCTGTATGACAACCGGCTGGCAACTGTTTTGCGTTAAGCTCACCGTTGTCATATGTGCTGTCTAGAATCGACCTCCTCTTACGGTCGTTATCGGCCACTGCTGCTGTTTCTTCATCTTTCAAGGAATCCAAAGCATGCGTCGCGTGGTATTCAATCAGAAGGGCGGTGTCGGCAAATCGAGCATCGCCTGCAATCTGGCTGCAGTCAGCGCTCACGAAGGCTATCGGACGTTATTGATCGATCTCGATGCCCAGGCCAACTCGACTCAGTACCTCACCGGCCTCACCGGTCAGGATATTCCGATGGGGATTGCCGAGTTCTTCAAGAACACGCTGTCCGGCTCCCCGGTCGCCAAGAAGAACCATGTCGATATCTACGAAACACCGTTCGACAACCTGCATGTGGTCACGGCGACTGCAGAGCTTGCTGACCTGCAGCCCAAGCTCGAGGCCAAGCACAAGATCAACAAGCTGCGCAAACTGCTCGACGAGTTGAGCGAAGATTACGAGCGTATCTATCTGGATACGCCGCCAGCGCTGAATTTCTATGCGGTTTCGGCGTTGATCGCGTCCGATCGGGTGTTGATCCCTTTTGACTGTGACAGCTTCTCGCGACAGGCGCTGTACGGGCTGATGCGCGAGATCGAGGAATTGAAAGAGGACCACAACGAAGGTCTTCAGGTGGAAGGCATCATCGTCAACCAGTTCCAGCCCAGGGCCAGCCTGCCGCAGCAAATGCTCGACGAACTGATTGCCGAAGGCTTGCCGGTGCTGCCGGTGTACCTCAACGCCTCGGTAAAAATGCGCGAGTCGCATCAGGCCAACCTGCCGCTGATCCACCTCGACCCACGGCACAAACTGACGCAGCAGTTCGTGGAACTGCATCACTTGCTCGAGACCAACGCCCATCCGTGATGGGCATGTGGGAGCGAGCTTGCTCGCGAAGGGGCCGGTACAGACCCCGAAAGCAGGGCGTTTAAACCACAGCATTCGTGAGCAAGCTCACCTCCACAAATGCTGAATACGGAGCATGGGCACGAGATTCGCAGCTCAATACGGCTGCGAAAGAGTCCTGAGTACTTCGGGCGTATAGCTGCCGTCTCTCAATGAGCGCGCCAGGTGTTCAGCATTCTGGCGGGCAGTGTTGGCCAGTTCTTCGGGGATGGTGATGGTCGCGTCCATGTCGGCCCGGACATGCTCCTGCGAGGTGGTCAGCGTATTGCTGCCGGGCTCGCAGCCACACTGCACCTCATGCCCCTGAGTGGCGACCGCCACGAGTTCGTCGATGTAGGTGGGGTTGCCCTGGGCGATGAAGCCAATCTGCTTGCAGGCCGGGCACCACACCGGGTCTCCCATGCGCGCCACACGGCGCCGCTCGATGACTTCGCTTGCCGATGCGGCCAGCACGAAGCCGCGTGTGGTGGTGAGATCGCCTTCCCTGACTATAAATGACATCGCGCTACTGCCTCTGGGTTACGGAAAACCTCAAGGCTAGGCGCAAACACGGATTCCGATAGCTCCCCTGGCCCTTTAAAGAGCGGTCCTACGCAATTACCAGCCGGGCGTTTCGAGCATGTTGCACGCGCAATGACGCGCCCGGCGAAACATCCGTTCCCCTATCGTTACTCCAGCCGTAATGATTCGACGCGTTGCTTGATTGATGCTCGACCGCTATCGCTCCTATGGTGGCCGACGACAGCAAAATCGTGGAGCGATCATGACAACAACAACTTCCCCCGACGCACGCTGGACACGTCGTCGCAGCGAGAAGCAGCGGCGTCTGGAGCAAGTGCGGGCGTTGGCCGACGGTGTGGTGTTGCCAACCGACAAAATCGTCGCCGCGCTGGAGGCCCTGCTGGTTTCCGGCGACCGCGTGGTGCTTGAAGGCAACAACCAGAAGCAGGCGGACTTCCTCTCCCGCGCGCTGGCCAAAGTCGATCCGGGCAAGGTGCATGACCTGCACATGATCATGCCGAGCGTCGGCCGCGCCGAGCACCTGGACCTGTTCGAGCAGGGCATTGCGCGCAAGCTGGACTTCTCGTTTGCCGGTACGCAAAGCCTGCGCATCAGTCAGCTGCTGGAAGACGGCCTGCTGGAAATCGGTGCGATCCACACCTACATCGAACTCTATTCACGGCTGGTGGTGGACCTCATCCCCAATGTGGTGCTGGCAGCAGGCTTCATGGCCGACCGCGCCGGCAACATCTACACCGGGCCCAGCACCGAAGACACCCCCGCACTCATCGAACCGGCGGCATTCAGCGACGGCATCGTCATCGTCCAGGTCAACCAACTGGTCGATGACGTCAGCGAGCTGCCACGCGTGGACATCCCGGCCTCATGGGTCGACTTTGTGGTGGTCGCCGACAAGCCGTTCTATATCGAGCCGCTGTTCACCCGCGACCCGCGCCACATCAAGCCGGTGCATGTGCTGATGGCGATGATGGCGATTCGCGGCATCTATGAGAAACACAACGTCCAGTCGTTGAACCACGGCATTGGTTTCAATACCGCCGCCATTGAGTTGATTCTGCCGACCTACGGCGAGTCGCTGGGCCTGAAGGGCAAGATTTGTCGCAACTGGACACTCAACCCGCACCCGACGTTGATCCCGGCCATCGAAAGCGGCTGGGTCGAGAGCGTGCATTGTTTCGGCACCGAGCTGGGCATGGAGAACTACATCGCCGCGCGCCCGGATGTGTTCTTCACCGGACGTGACGGCTCGCTACGCTCCAACCGCCAGCTCTGCCAGCTGGCCGGGCAGTACGCGGTGGACCTGTTCATCGGCGCAACCTTGCAGGTTGATGGCGACGGGCATTCCTCGACCGTCACCCGTGGTCGTCTGGCCGGCTTTGGTGGCGCGCCGAACATGGGCCACGACCCACGCGGCCGGCGTCATGCCACGCCCGCCTGGCTCGACATGCGTCAGCAGCACGATGACGGCCCGGCTGCCTACCTGGAGCGCGGCAAGAAGCTGGTGGTGCAGATGGTCGAGACGTTCCAGGAGGGCGGCAAACCGACCTTCGTCGAAACCCTGGACGCCGTCGAGGTGGCGAAGAAAAGCGGCATGCCGCTGGCACCGATCATGATCTACGGCGACGACGTGACCCACCTGCTGACCGAAGAAGGCATCGCCTACCTCTACAAGGCGCGCAGCCTTGAGGAACGCCAGGCGATGATCGCGGCCGTGGCAGGCGTGACCGTGATCGGCTTGCGCCATAACCCCAAGGACACCGCACGCATGCGCCGTGAAGGGCTGATCGCGCTGCCCGAAGACCTCGGCATCCGGCGCACCGACGCCAGCCGTGAACTGCTGGCCGCCAAGAGCATTGCCGATCTGGTTCAGTGGTCCGGTGGCCTCTACAACCCGCCCGCCAAATTCAGGAGCTGGTAATGAGCGCACTTCAATGGACACCGCAATCGGCCTCGCTGGCCGAGCGACTGGCCGATCTGGCGGTCGACGCCTTGATCGACGAAGCCGACCTGTCGCCCAAACCGGCTCTGGTGGACCGGCGTGGCAGCGGCGCGCACAGCGACCTGCACCTGGGGTTGATGCATTCTTCGGCGCTGTCGTTGTGGCCGACTTTCAAGTGGATGGCCGACGCCGCCACGCAGTTCGGTGTCGTGGGCCAGCCATTGCGTGAGGCATTGGGCAGGCTTGGCCGTGAAGGCGAAGCCACGATGCTGCGCACCACCAGCGGGGTGAATACGCATCGCGGCGCGATCTGGGCGCTGGGCCTGCTGGTAACCGCTGCCGCGCTGGATCCCCAGGAGTGTGCGCCCGAGGCCATCTGCGCACGCTCTGCCGCTTTGGCCCAGATCAAGGACCGCCAGGTGCTCAGGCAAAACAGCCACGGTGATCAGGTGGTTCGTCGTTACGGTGTCATGGGCGCCAGAGAGCAGGCACAGCATGGTTTCCCGGCGGTCAGGCTGTTCGCCTTGCCGCAACTGCGGCGCAGCCGCGCGGCAGGCAGCGGCGAGCAGAACGCCCGGATGGATGCGCTGCTGGCAATCATGACTACGCTGGACGACACCTGCGTGCTGCATCGCGCCGGCATCGAAGGGCTGAACGCCATGCAGCAAGGCGCACAACGCGTGCTGGATGCCGGAGGCAGCGCCAGTCTGGCGGGCCGCCGCGCACTGAACGCGCTGGACCAGCAACTGCTGGCCCTCAATGCTTCGCCCGGTGGCGCGGCGGATCTGCTGGCTGCCTGCCTGTTCATCGATGGCCTTGAGCCTGCGCTCGGCCCTGTTTCGAGGAGTGCCTGAAATGGAAACCCTGTCTTTTGAATTTCCTGCCGGACAGCCGCCCAAGGGCCGTGCGCTGGTGGGTGTGGTGGGCTCCGGTGATCTGGAGGTGCTGCTTGAACCCGGCAAACCGGGCACCTTGTCGATTCAGGTAGTGACGTCGGTCAACGGTGCCGCGCTGCGCTGGCAGCACCTGTTCGAACGCATGTTCGACGGTCAGACCCCGCCTGCGCTGAGCATCGATATTCATGACTTCGGCGCGACGCCCGGCGTCGTGCGTTTGCGCCTTGAGCAAGGCTTCGAGGAGATCGGCCATGACTGATAACGCACGTTTGCTGAATCAGCACAGTTTCATCGAACTGGGTGCCCGACAGCGTGCCCGCGCCTTGCTGGATGCTGGCAGCTTCCGCGAATTGCTCGGGCCGTTCGATCGGGTCATGTCGCCGTGGCTGGCCATGCAGGGCGTGGTGCCTCAGGCGGATGATGGCGTGGTGGTCGCCAAAGGCACTGTCGATGGTCGGCCGGTGGTCATCGCTGCCATCGAAGGCTCGTTTCAGGGCGGCAGCATGGGCGAAGTCGGCGGCGCGAAAATGGCCGGGGCGCTGGAACTGGCTGCCGAAGACAACCGCAACGGCATTCCTACCGCCGCGATCGTGCTGCTGGAAACCGGTGGTGTGCGTTTGCAGGAAGCCAATCTGGGCCTGGCGGCGATTGCCGAGATTCATGCCGCGATAGTCGACCTGCGTCAGTACCAGCCAGTGATTGGCGTGGTGGCCGGCAGCGTCGGCTGCTTTGGCGGGATGTCCATCGCCGCCGGGCTGTGCAGTTACCTGCTGGTGACCCAGGAAGCGCGTCTGGGCCTGAACGGTCCGCAGGTGATCGAGCAGGAAGCCGGCATCGAAGAATACGACTCACGCGATCGCCCGTTCATCTGGAGCCTGACCGGTGGCGAGCAACGCTTTGCCAGCGCTCTGGTGGATGGTTTTGCTGCCGATGATGTCGCCGATGTCCGCCAGCAGGTCAGCGGCTGGCTCAAACAGGGCGTGCCCGACACGCATCGCAGCAGTCAGTACCCACTGTTCCTGCAACGCCTGGCCAGCCTCGACACTGAGCCGCAAATCGATCCGCAAAGCGTGCGCACCCTCTATCAAGGAGCCCGGTCATGAGTCATTCACAGCGGGGTTTGAACTGGTTCAACGCCTTGAGCGCAGGCGCCCGTGAAGTCACTGGCCTGCCTGCTTCACTCAAGGTCGCCGACGGTTTTCTCGGCGAGCAGGCGGTGCGTTTCGTTGCCGTGATTGCCGATACCGACAACCGCTTTCCCCGGGCGCGTCAGGGCGAAGTCGGCCTGCTGGAAGGCTGGGGCCTGGCCAAGGCGGTGGACGAGGTCATCGAGCAGGATCGCGACCGCGCCGAAAAACGCGCACTGATTGCCATCGTCGACGTCCCGAGCCAGGCCTACGGGCGTCGCGAGGAAGCGCTCGGTATCCATCAGGCATTGGCCGGGGCCGTGGACAGTTACGCGCGAGCACGTCTGGCCGGGCACCCGGTGATCGGCCTGCTGGTCGGCAAAGCGATGTCCGGCGCATTCCTGGCCCACGGCTATCAGGCCAATCGATTGATCGCGCTACGTGATCCCGGCGTGATGGTGCATGCGATGGGCAAGGCCTCGGCAGCCCGCGTAACCCTGCGCAGCGTCGAGGACCTGGAAAAGCTCGCCGCCAGCATCCCGCCGATGGCTTACGACATCGACAGCTACGCCAGTCTCGGTCTGCTGTGGGAAACCCTGGCGGTCAGCCAGATCGAACAGCCCGCTGCCGATGATCTCACCCAGGTGCGCCATGTGCTGAGCAGGGCGATCAAGGACGTGCAGGCCCGCGGCGTCGATCTGAGCAGTCGCCTGGGCGCCAGCAACCGTGCGGCGTCGGCCAATGTGCGCCAGTTGCTGCGGGCGCAATGGTGATCAGCAACACTGGCGCAGTGCTGCCCCACGATTTGTTGTGGGGCATGCCGCTGACTGCGTTGGCGGACGATGCGCCCAAATGGGCGGTCGACGCCGTGCTGGCCGGGCACCCGGTGGTGGTCCGGCGTCAGGCAATGCCCGCTGGACAGGTGGCTGTGGGTTTGCGTGGTCGCAGTCGGGAGCAGCGCTATGCCGCGAGCATGCCGTTGGCCGACGTCTGCCGAAGGGTCATGCCCGAGCAGTTGGTCGACGTCCCGACCGAGCGTCATCAGCAATGGCCGGCGTTGCATGCGTTGCGCCAGATCCGTCCGGTCATGGAGGCGCTGGAGCTGGACTGGGGCGTGGGCGGCAGTGCCGGATTCGAGCTGGCCAGCGGTATTGCCGCGTTGCATCAGGACAGCGATCTGGACCTGATCCTGCGCACCCCGGGACGCCTGGGTCGCCGCTGTGCCGCCGAGCTGGTCGAGGCGCTGGAAACCTCGGTCTGCCGGGTCGACGTCCAGCTGCAACTCGAGCAGGGTGCCGTGGCGCTGCGTGAGTGGGCGCGGCCAACGGGGCGGGTGCTGCTCAAGACCGCCACCGGCGCGCGGCTGGTTGCAGACCCATGGCACCTGGGTCAGGTGCGCGCATGAGCAGCCTGTGGGTATTTCCCGGCCAGGGCGCGCAGCAAGCCGGCATGCTGCATCAGTTGCCGGACGATGCTGCGGTGCGCGACTGCCTGCAGGAAGCCGCCGATGCGCTGGGCGAAGACGTGCTTGCGCTGGACACCGCCGAGGCACTGCAAGCCACCCGTGCCGTTCAGCTTTGCCTGTTGATCGCGGGCGTCGCATGCGCGCGCGTGCTGCAGGCGCGTGATTGCGTGCCGGACTACCTGGCAGGGCTGTCCATCGGTGCTTATCCGGCAGCGGTGATTTCGGGTGCGCTGGCCTTTGACGACGCCGTGCGCCTGGTCGCGCTGCGTGGCGAGCTGATGCAAAGCGCCTGGCCGCAGGGTTACGGCATGACCGCGCTCATCGGTCTGGACCAGACGCAGGTAGAAGCGCTGATCGCGCAGGTACACAGCGCGAAGACACCGGTATTTCTCGCCAATATCAACGCCGACAACCAGATGGTGATCTCCGGCAGTGCCGAGGCGATGCATCAGGTTGGTCAACTGGCCAAGGCCGCCGGCGCGGCAGCGGTCAAGCGTCTTGCGGTCAGCGTGCCGTCGCATTGCGCCTTGCTGGACGCCCCCGCGCAACAACTGGCCGAGGCCTTTTCAACGGTCGCGCTGCAGGCACCCACGATACGTTACCTGAGCGGCAGCACGGCGCGACCTGTGTTGAATGCCGAGAAGCTGCGTGACGACCTGGCGTTCAACATGTGTCGGGTCATCGACTGGCGCAGCACCGTGGAAACCGCCTGGGAGCGGGGCGTGCGCCTGCACATCGAATTGCCGCCCGGCAGCGTGCTGACCGGGCTGGCGCGCAAGGTATTCCAGCAGGGCACCGCGCTGGCTTTTCAGGCTGCGCGTCTGGACAGCCTGGTCGCGCTGTCGCGCGAGGAGGGTCGCCGCACCCTATAGAGCCGCCGTGCAGCTGCTACGAAGGACAAAAACAACAACTTCAGCAATGCAAACAGAGGAATAACAACAATGATTATCTACGGTGTTGCACTACTGGCCATCTGCACGCTTGCGGGCGTGATTCTCGGCGACATGCTCGGCGTTCTGCTGGGCGTGAAATCCAACGTGGGCGGGGTCGGGATCGCCATGATCCTGTTGATCTGCGCGCGCCTGTGGATGGAAAAACACGGCGGCATGAGCAAGGACTGCGAAATGGGCGTGGGTTTCTGGGGCGCGCTGTACATCCCGGTGGTGGTGGCGATGGCCGCACAACAAAACGTTGTCACCGCGCTCAAGGGCGGGCCGGTGGCGGTGTTGGCCGCTGTGGGTTCGGTGGTGCTGTGTGCCTGCACCATCGCAGTGATCAGCCGCACCAATCGCGGTGAGCCGTTACCCAAGGAAGAGCCGCTGCTGACGCCTGAAATCGCCCCGGCCGGAGGTCGCTGATATGTGGGACCTCATCGAGAAGGGACTTGAACACAACGGCCTGATCACCGCTTTCGCTTTCGTCGGCATCATCATGTGGGTGTCTGTGGTGCTGTCCAAACGGCTGACGTTCGGCCGGGTGCATGGTTCGGCCATTGCGATCGTCATCGGGCTGATTCTGGCCTGGGTCGGCGGCACCTTGACCGGCGGCCAGAAAGGGCTGGCGGATATCACGTTGTTTTCCGGTATCGGCCTGATGGGCGGGGCGATGCTGCGTGACTTCGCTATCGTGGCGACGGCGTTTGAAGTGCAGGCCACCGAAGCGCGCAAGGCCGGACTGATCGGGGCCATAGCCTTGCTGTTGGGCACAATTCTGCCGTTTATCGTCGGTGCGAGCATTGCCTGGGTATTCGGTTATCGGGACGCGATCAGCATGACCACCATCGGTGCCGGGGCAGTAACCTACATTGTCGGCCCGGTGACCGGTGCTGCGCTGGGTGCCACCTCCGATGTAATGGCGCTGTCGATTGCCACCGGCCTGATCAAGGCGATTCTGGTGATGGTCGGCACGCCCATGGCGGCGCGCTGGATGGGGCTGGACAATCCGCGCTCGGCGATGGTTTTCGGTGGTCTGGCGGGTACTGTCAGCGGCGTTACCGCAGGGCTGGCAGCAACCGACCGGCGTCTGGTGCCTTATGGTGCGCTGACCGCCACGTTCCACACCGGTCTGGGTTGCCTGCTCGGGCCATCGGTGCTGTACTTCATCGTGCGCGCCATCGTCGGCTAGGCTCTGTACTAAAAGTGGCTGCGCTCGGTGATGCTTCGTTAAAAACAGGCTCGGATGCGAGTCCAATCGGAATGCTCATTTACAACACGTAGA
>NZ_AWQP01000075.1:0-33636 GCF_000972175.1 Pseudomonas syringae pv. coryli str. NCPPB 4273
TCCTCGCCTGTTTTTGCCTCGCCTGACCTTCGCTCGCCGACTTTTCGTACAGAGCCTAGCGCTGTTCCAGGGGTACGAACGCGCGCTGTTCGACGCCGATGTACTCGGCGCTCGGGCGAATGATGCGGTTGTTGGCGCGCTGCTCGAAAACGTGCGCGGCCCAGCCGGTCAGGCGTGAGCAGACGAAGATCGGCGTAAACAGCTTGGTCGGGATGCCCATGAAGTGATACGCCGACGCATGGTAGAAGTCGGCGTTGGGGAACAGTTTCTTCTGCTCCCACATGACCTTGTCGATGGCCTCGGAGACCGGGAACAGCACCGTATCGCCCACTTCCTCGGCGAGCTTCTTCGACCAGCCCTTGATCACCTCGTTGCGCGGGTCGGACTCCTTGTAGATCGCATGGCCAAAGCCCATGATCTTTTCCTTGCGCTCCAGCATGCCCAGCGTGCCTTTGGTGGCCTCTTCAGCCGAGGCGAAGCGCTGAATCATTTCCATTGCAGCCTCGTTGGCCCCGCCATGCAGCGGGCCGCGCAAGGTGCCGATGGCTGCCGTGACGCAGGAATACAGGTCCGACAGGGTCGACGCGCAGACGCGCGCAGTGAAGGTCGAGGCATTGAATTCGTGTTCGGCGTACAGAATCAGCGAGACGTCCATGACCTTGCGGTGCAGTTCGCTGGGCGCCCTGTCCAGCAGCAGGTGCAGAAAATGCCCGCCGATGGAGTCTTCCGCAGAGGTGCAGTCGATACGCTTGCCGTCGTGACTGAAGCGATACCAGTAGCACATGATCGCCGGGAACGCTGCGAGCAGACGGTCGGTCGAGTCGCGCTGCTGATCGAAGCTGCGCTCCGGCTCCAGGGTGCCGAGCATGGAGGCACCGGTGCGCATCACATCCATCGGATGCGTGTCGGCGGGTATGCGCTCCAGCACTTCTTTCAGGGCCTGCGGCAGATCGCGCAGGCGCCTGAGCTTGTCCATATAGGCAGACAATTCGGCCTGATTGGGCAGTTCGCCGTACAGCAGCAGGTAGGCCACTTCTTCAAAACGCGCCTCGGCAGCCAGATCGCGCACGTCATAGCCGCGATAGGTCAGCCCGGCACCGGCCATGCCCACTGTAGACAAAGCCGTCTGCCCGGCCACCTGCCCGCGCAGCCCGGCACCACTCAATACTTTTGCTTCAGCCATGGTGTTCTCCAATTTTGTTTTTGTGTGATGGGGCGCGAAGACTGTGGTTCAGACGGTACATCTTCGGAGAATATACCGGCCCTTTCGCGAACAAGCGAAGCGTCGCCCGGTTCGCTCCTACGGCCTGCGGCCAGAAGCCCGGTATTTCACAGGCATCACCCCTTCTTCTGCGCAAACAGCGCATCCAGCTTCTGCTCGAATGTGTGGTAATCGATCGCGTCATACAGCTCCATGCGCGTCTGCATGCTGTCGATCACGTTTTTCTGGCTGCCGTCACGGCGGATTGCGCCGTAGACATTTTCCGCAGCCTTGTTCATCGCACGGAATGCGGAAAGCGGATACAGCACCAGCGAGACATCCGCCTCGCGCAGCTCATCGACCGTAAACAACGGCGTGGCGCCGAACTCGGTGATGTTGGCGAGGATCGGCACGCCTGCGCGGTTGGCGAATTGCTTGTACATCGCCAGTTCGGTGATGGCCTCGGGAAACACCATGTCCGCGCCCGCTTCAATACAGGCAGCGGCACGTTCCAGCGCCGACTCCAGCCCTTCAACGGCCAGCGCATCGGTACGCGCCATGATCACGAAGCTGTCGTCAGTCCGGGCATCCACGGCAGCCTTGATCCGGTCGACCATTTCCTGCTGAGAAACGATTTCCTTGTTGGGACGGTGCCCACAACGCTTGGCGCCGACCTGATCCTCGATGTGAATCGCCGCCGCCCCGGCCTTGATCATCGAGCGCACGGTCCGCGCCACGTTGAAAGCCGAAGAACCGAAACCGGTGTCGACGTCCACCAGCAACGGCAGATCGCAGACGTCGGTGATGCGCCGCACATCGATCAGCACGTCTTCAAGACCGGTGATCCCCAGGTCCGGAATGCCCAGTGATCCTGCCGCGACTCCGCCACCCGATAGATAAATGGCCTTGAACCCGGCACGCCTGGCGAGCAGTGCGTGATTAGCATTGATCGCGCCGACCACTTGCAGCGGCTGTTCGCTGGCGACTGCATCGCGGAAACGCTGGCCGGGAGTGCTGTTGTTATGACTCATTGTTTACCTCGGTCGGAAGTCGTCTGGGAAGCCGCCTGATAGTGGCGTTCGATGTTGCGTCTGGACGCGCCGATATGGCGGCGCATCAACAATTCGGCCAGCTCACCGTCGCGGTCGGCGATGGCGTCGAGAATGCGGTGGTGTTCGGCAAAGGCCTGACGAGGCCGGTTGGGCGTGGTGGAATACTGAATGCGGTACATGCGCACCAATTGGTAGAGCTCGCCGCAGAGCATCTGGCTGAGGGTGCGATTGCCGCTGCCCTGAATGATGCGGTAATGAAAGTCGAAATCACCCTCTTGCTGGTAATAGCCGATACCTGCCTGAAAGGCGGCATCGCGCTCGTGGGTATCCAGAACGCCGCGCAGCTCGTCGATTTCGGCCTGCGTCATGCGTTCGGCGGCCAGACGACAGGCCATACCCTCCAGTGACTCGCGAATTTCATAGAGTTCGATCAGTTCGGCATGACTGAGCGACACCACCCGGGCGCCCACATGCGGCACACGAACCACCAGGCGCTGCCCTTCGAGCCGGTGAATCGCTTCGCGCAGCGGCCCGCGACTGATGCCATAGGTGCGAGCCAGTTCCGGCTCGGAAATCTTGCTGCCGGGGGCAATCTCGCCTTTCACGATGGCCGATTGAATGCGTCGGAAAACGTTCTCGGAGAGGGTTTCCGAGTCGTCGGCAACCGTCATTTTTTCTTCGACCACCTTCAGCATTGTCAACACCTTATGGCTATATGCGCTCAAATCTAGCCATATTTGCTCAATCCGTCAAAGAAAAACCCTGCATTGTCGACAATCAGCCAAAACGAGCAAGCGCTGCTCGACACAGCAACCTGAACAGCCACACAGGTTGATCACTGGCAGCTGCAGGGCTTCATGCTAGAATGCGTCGCGTCCGTACAGCGCGCTCCGCAGCGGAGCCAGCGCCTGCGAACCGCCTGCCCTACCATCATCAGGTCAATTCCATTTGCGCCCTGACCCTGAAGTTGTTCGCTCATCGCGCCAGGATTTATGAGACTGACTACCCTCCCCACACTGCTCAGCCTTCTGTTTTTACCCGGCCTGACCCTGGCCGCCAACAAGACAGTCTATGGCCTCAACGAATACGCCAGGCTGAGCGAAATCGATATCGAGATCGCCGCCAAGCTCGACACCGGCGCCAAGACCGCCTCGCTGAGCGCCCGCGACATCAAACATTTCAAGCGCGATGGCGAAAGCTGGGTGCGCTTCTATCTGGCCAGCGACAGCAAGCATGTACACCCCATCGAACGCCCCCTGGCGCGGGTCAGCAAGATCAAGCGGCGTGCCGACGACCTCGACCCGGATGACGACAATCGGTACTCGTCACGTCCGGTAATCAGCCTCGATATCTGCATGGGTGAATCTTTACGCACCATAGAAGTGAACTTGACTGACCGAAGTGCTTTCCAATACCCGCTTTTGATCGGCTCCGAAGCCTTGAAACGCTTTGATGCGCTGGTCGATCCAAGTCTTAAATATGCGGCAGGAAAGCCCGGCTGCGCTTCCGTCGCTCAAAACGCAGAGTAAATCCATGCGCTCTCTTACACTCCATCTGAAGATCCTGATCACTGCCCTGGTGACCCTCGGCATCGCGATCACGGCCTATCAGATTCTGGCGCTGGGCATACCCGTCAGCGAAGACGAAACCGATGACCTGTGGAATATCGACGCCAAAGTCGAGTTCGTCGCCAATCCCAAGGATTCGGTGAAGGTGCAAATGTTCGTGCCGCCGCTGGCCCACGACTACATCAGCCTCAATGAAAGCTTCATCTCGAATAATTACGGCGTCAGCGTCAACCGCGCTGACGGCAACCGCAAGGTCACCTGGTCGGCCCGTCGCGCCACCGGCAACCAGACCCTCTACTACCGACTGGTGTTGACCAAGCGTTACAGCGGTGAAAAGCCCAAGGTCAAAGGGCCTATCTTTCGCGACAGTATGACCGTCGAAGGCCCGGAAAAGATCGCTGCCGAAGCGCTGCTGGCGCCCATTCGCCAGCATTCGGCGGACGTTGAGACCTTCATCACCGAGGCCATCAAGCGCGTCAACAACCTGAATGACGATAACGTCAAACTGCTGCTGGCCGGTGATAATTCGGCGTCCAACAAGGCCCGGGTCACCGAGCTGCTGCTGTCGATCGCCCACGTACCGCTGGAAAAAGCCCACACCATTCGCCTGGATGCCGAGCAGCAGACACCGGAACTCTGGCTGCGCAGCTTCAACGGCAAGGAATGGCTGTACTTCAATCCCGACACCGGCGAAGCCGGCCTGCCGGACGATCGCCTGCTCTGGTGGACCGGCGAGGAAGGCCTGGTCAGCGTCGAAGGCGGCAAGAAGGTGCAAGTCACGTTCAGCCTCAACAACAGTGAAATGAACGCGATGCGCCTCGCCAAACTGACCGACGCCAGCACCGACTCGGACTTCCTGGCCTACTCGCTGTACGGCTTGCCGCTGCAGACCCAGCAGACCTTCATGATCATGGTCATGATCCCGATTGGCGTGCTGGTCATCCTGATTCTGCGCAACCTGATCGGCCTGCAGACACTGGGCACCTTCACCCCGGTGCTGATTGCGTTGGCCTTCCGGGAGACGCAGCTGGGCTTCGGCATCGCCCTGTTTACCGTGATCACCGCGCTGGGCCTGTCACTGCGCTCGTATCTGGAGCACCTGAAACTGCAAATGCTGCCGCGCCTGTCGGTGGTACTGACCTTCGTCGTGGTACTGATCGCCGCCATCAGCCTGTTCAGCCACAAGCTCGGGCTGGAACGCGGCCTGTCGGTTGCGCTGTTCCCGATGGTGATTCTGACCATGACCATCGAACGCCTGTCGATCACCTGGGAAGAGCGTGGCGGCAGCCATGCCATGAAGGTCGCCATCGGTACGCTGTTCGCCGCGTCGCTGGCGCACCTGATCATGAGCGTGCCGGAACTGACCTATTTTGTCTTCACCTTCCCGGCTGTGCTGCTGGTGCTGGTCGGCTTCATGCTGGCGATGGGCAGATACCGTGGCTACCGGCTGACCGAACTGGTGCGTTTCAAGGCATTCCTGAAAGAGGAAAAGGCCAAGTGATCGGCTGGTGGAAAACCTGGAAGGCGCTCGAAGCCCGCGGCATCATGGGCATCAATCGACGTAACGCCGACTACGTGCTCAAGTACAACAAGCGCAGCCTCTATCCGATCGTCGATGACAAGATCATCACCAAGGAGCGGGCCATCGCCGCAGGCATTCATGTGCCGGAGATGTATGGCGTGATTTCCACGGAAAAGGAAATCGACAGGCTCGACGAGATCATCGGTGGGCACAGCGACTTCGTGATCAAACCCGCACAGGGCGCAGGCGGCGATGGCATTCTAGTGATCGCCGACCGTTTCGAGGAGCGCTTTCGCACCGTCTCGGGACGTATCATCAGCCACTCGGAAATCGAGCATCAGGTGTCCAGCATCCTTACCGGCCTTTATTCATTGGGCGGCCACCGCGACCGCGCACTGATCGAGTACCGGGTCGTGCCGGACCCGATCTTTAAAAGCATCAGCTATGAAGGCGTACCGGACATCCGCATCATCGTGCTGATGGGGTATCCGGTGATGGCCATGCTGCGCCTGCCTACCCGCCAATCAGGCGGCAAGGCCAACCTTCACCAGGGCGCCATTGGCGTGGGTGTGGACCTGGCCACCGGCGTCACCCTGCAAGGCACCTGGCTGAACAACATCATCAGCAAGCACCCGGACACTACCCACTCGGTGGATGGCGTGCAATTGCCCAACTGGGACGGCTTCATGAAGCTTGCCGCCGAGTGCTACGAGTTGTGCGGTCTGGGCTACATCGGCGTCGACATGGTGCTGGACCAGGACAAAGGCCCGCTGATTCTGGAGCTCAACGCCCGTCCCGGCCTGAACATCCAGATCGCCAACGACAGCGGCCTGACCCATCGCACTCAGGCCGTCGAGGCGCGTCTGGAGCAACTGGCTCTCGAAGGACGTCAGGAATCGGCGCAGGACCGAGTCAATTTTGTTCAGGACCTGTTCGGTCATGTGCCCGGCGTCTGAACCGACATACCGCTAGGACTGCCGCACCGGCAAGGCTACAATCGCCAGCCGCGTTTCCAAGACCGATATATTCGACGATGCCGATCTGTTCGATACACCCCCTGCCCTACAGCGCCGACCCGATCGCGTTCTTTGCGCGAATCCGCGAAGCGCCGGGTGCGGTACTGCTCGACAGCGGCAGGCCGACAGCCGTGCGGGGCCGACATGACCTGCTCAGTGCATGGCCGCTGCAGGAACTGAGCGTTGCCGATGATGAAGACGGCGCCGCCTACCTCAAGCGCTTGCGCGACAGCCTCGAGGCGCTCGGCGCAGCGCAGTTGCCTGACGGATGCGAGCTGCCCTTCGCTGGCGGCCTGATCGGTTATCTGAGTTATGAATTTGGTCGACGCCTGGAGCCATTGCCGGATCAGGCCATTGACGACCTGCAACTGCCCGAGGCCCGTCTGGGGCTCTACGCCTGGGCGCTGATCAGTGATCATCAGGAGCAGACCAGCCAGCTGATTTTTCACCCGTCTCTGGCCGCCAGAGAGTGCAAACGGCTGATTGAGCTGTTCTCTGTCGATATCCCTGAGCCGCACACGGAATTCCGCCTCAGCCAACCGTTTCAGGCCAGCATCAGCGCAGAGAACTATCGCCAGGCTTTCCAACGCATTCAGGCCTACATTCAGGCCGGTGACTGCTATCAGGTGAACTTCGCACAACGCTTTCAGGCGCAGTACGTCGGTGACCCATGGGCCGCGTATTGTGCGCTGCGAGCAGCTTGCCCGACGCCGTTCGCCGGCTACCTGAACCTGCCTGGGGCCGATGCGATTCTGAGTCTTTCTCCCGAGCGCTTCGTGCGGGTCAGCGCTCGGCAGGTCGAAACCCGCCCGATCAAAGGCACGCGGCCACGCAGCGCGGACCCGGTGCAGGATGCTGCCTTCGCCGCCGAACTGCTGGCCAGCGACAAGGACCGCGCAGAGAACCTGATGATCGTCGATTTGCTGCGTAACGACCTGGGCCGCAGCTGCCGCATCGGCTCGGTGAAAGTCCCCGAGCTGTTCAGCCTGGAAAGCTACCCCAACGTGCACCATCTGGTCAGCAGCGTGACCGGGGAGCTGGCCGCTGGCAACGATGCACTGGACCTGATCAGCGGCAGCTTCCCCGGCGGCTCGATCACGGGCGCACCGAAGATCCGCGCCATGCAGATCATCGACGAGCTGGAGCCGACCCGCCGCAGCCTGTACTGCGGCTCACTGATGTACCTGGACGTGCGTGGCGAAATGGACAGCTCGATCGCCATCCGCAGCCTGCTGGTCAAAGACGGACAGATTTCCTGCTGGGGCGGTGGCGGCATCGTCGCCGACTCCGACTGCGAGGCGGAATATCAGGAAACCTTCACCAAAGTCCGTGTACTGCTGGAGACGCTTGAAGCACTCTGAACCGCTCTGCGTCGCAAAGAGGACGCAGAGCGTCCAGAACGGCATACCGACGCAGAGCGTCGGCACGATAGCCAGATCATTTCGTGACGCTCTGCGTCACCTGTCTCCAGTCGCGCGCAACCGAGGCTTCGCCCTCAAAGCATCAAATCCCGATTCGAGGCCTTGATGAATTCCTTTTTCAGGTCATCGAACGTGTGCACCGCCGGAAACTGCGGGAATTCGCGGATCACGTTGTCAGGAGCGTGGAACAGGATACCGGCGTCGGCCTCGCCCAGCATGGTCGTGTCGTTGTACGAATCACCGGCAGCGATGATCCGGTAATACAGGCTCTTGAAGGCCAGCACCGACTGACGCTTGGGGTCTTTCTGGCGCAACTGGTAACTGACCACCCGGTCGGTCTCGTCAGTGATCAGGCGATGACACAGCAGGGTCGGAAAACCCAGTTGCCGCATCAACGGCTGAGAAAACTCGTAGAACGTGTCCGAGAGAATCACCACCTGAAACCGCTCGCGCAGCCAGTTGACGAACTCCACGGCGCCCTCCAGTGGCTCGAGGGTGCCGATCACTTCCTGAATATCCGCCAGTTTCAGACCATGTTCATCGAGGATGCGCAGGCGCTGCTTCATCAGCACGTCGTAATCGGGAATGTCCCGCGTGGTGGCACGCAGCGATTCGATGCCGGTTTTCTCGGCAAAGGCGATCCAGATTTCCGGGACCAGAACACCCTCAAGGTCCAGACAGGCAATTTCCACAGCTCACTCCTCAGACTATTCGCTCTCGACGGAAGTGGCACTCTAGCCGCTGGCAGCGGCCACTGAACAGCGGATTTTGTTACCATTGCCGCCATCACGAGCGCTTAAGCGCCACTCTTGCATTTTAGGAAGCCGCCTGATGAGCCAACCTTTCGACGTCGCTGAACTGGCGACGACCTATGCGAACAAGTCTGCACAAGACATTCTGAAACTGGCCTTCGAGCACTTCGGCGACGAACTGTGGATCTCTTTCAGCGGTGCCGAGGACGTGGTTCTGGTCGACATGGCCTGGAAGCTGAACAAGAACGTCAAGGTCTTCAGCCTCGATACAGGGCGCCTGCATGCGGAAACCTATCGCTTCATCGAACAGGTCCGCGAGCACTACAAGATCGAGATCGAGATCGTTTCGCCCGATCACAGCAAGCTTGAACCTTTCGTCAAGGAAAAGGGCCTGTTCAGCTTTTACCGGGACGGCCATGGCGAATGCTGCGGCATCCGCAAGATCGAGCCGCTGCGTCGCAAACTGTCTGGCGTCAGCGCCTGGGCAACCGGCCAGCGCCGTGATCAGAGCCCCGGCACCCGCAGCGCCGTTGCTGCGGTGGAAATCGACAGCGCTTTTTCGACAGCCGAGCGCACGCTGTACAAATTCAACCCGTTGGCACAAATGAGCAGCGAGGAAATCTGGGGCTACATCCGCATGCTGGAGCTGCCCTACAACAGCCTGCACGAGCGCGGCTTCATCAGCATCGGCTGCGAACCCTGCACCCGCCCGGTATTGCCGAACCAGCACGAGCGCGAGGGTCGCTGGTGGTGGGAAGAAGCCACGCAGAAGGAATGCGGGCTGCATGCGGGCAACCTGATAGTGCGCGACTGACGTCGCGAGCTACAAGCTACAAGCTACAAGCTACAAGCTACAAGCTACAAGCTACAAGCTACAAGCTACAAGCTACAGCCTGCGCGCTTTTACTTGCAGCTTGCAGCTTGTAGCTCAAAACTGCCTCTAATGCACCGGCAGCTCGACGTTGGCAAACAGCTCTTCCATTTCCTGCTTGTTATGGCACTGAATCGCCTTGGCCATGACTTCGCGGGTCAGGTGCGGCGCGAATTTCTCGATGAAATCGCACATGAAGCCACGCAGGAAGGTGCCGCGACGGAAAGCGATTTTTGTCACGCTGGACTCGAACAGATCACTGGCATCGAGCACCACCAGGTCGCTGTCCACTGCCTCGTCTATCGCCATTCTTGCCACGATACCCACACCCAGGTTCAGCCTGACGTAGGTCTTGATCACGTCGGCATCCGCCGCCGTGAACACGACCTTGGGCACCAGCCCGCGATGGCTGAACGCTTCGTCCAGCTTGGAACGGCCGGTGAAGCCGAAGACGTAAGTCACGATCGGGTATTCAGCCAGCAGCTCCAGCGTCAGCTTCGGCGCCTTGGTCAACGGGTGACCCTGCGGCACGACAATGCAACGGTTCCAGCGATAGCACGGCATCATCACCAGATCGCTGAACTGCTCGAGCGCCTCAGTGGCGATGGCGAAGTCAACCGTCCCGTCAGCGGCCATTTCGGCGATCTGCATCGGTGAGCCCTGGTGCATGTGCAGCGCGACATCCGGGTATTGCTTGATGAAGTTGCTGATCACCGGCGGCAAGGCATAGCGCGCCTGGGTGTGAGTGGTGGCGATCGACAGCGTGCCCTTCTTCTCGTTGGAGAACTCCTGGGCAATCTGCTTGATGCTCTCGACCTTGCGCAGGATCTCGCCCGCTGTCGTGATGATGCGCTCGCCTGCCGGCGTCACACGCGTCAGGTGCTTGCCACTGCGGGCGAAAACCTCGACGCCCAGTTCGTCTTCAAGCAGACGGATCTGCTTGCTGATGCCGGGCTGGGAGGTGTAAAGGCTCTGGGCCGTCGCGGAAACGTTGAGGTCGTGGTGCGCCACTTCCCAAATGTAGCGCAGTTGTTGGAGCTTCATATGTATCCCTCAAAGCAGATAAACCCTATGGGTATCGGCGACGGTATATAACTGGATTAATGGTGAGACGAATAATTCTAGAACTTTTTATCACCTTTGTAAGGCGATCGCACGCTCGATTTCATTAAAACCACCAATTGGACCTTTCCTCTACCCCCGCCCCTTTTTCAACATCATCGGAACCATGTAGACCGGCACATCGGAAAACTGCAGGACCCTGGCAGCCGTGCGGCCTACCGAGGTGCCCTCTTCCATCCTGCGGCTGTGACTGCCGACCACCAGCAAATCCACATTCAGCCTGTGCGCCTGTTCGAGAATCACGCTGGCAGGCTCGCCCTGAACGACACGCACCGTACGAATCAGGGACAGGTCCGAGTGTCCTTCCCCCAATTCTTCACGAAACCCGTCGAGCATTCGTTGCTCTATTCCACTCAGAAACGCATTCACACCTTTGCCGCGAAGCTCTTTCAGCGCTTCCTCGCCCAGGTAACTCTGCAGCACCGACTCGGCGAACAGGCCCAGAGGCTCGACGACATGGATGACGTACAGCTCGGCGTTGAACGTTCGAGCCAGCGCCAGCGCGTGCTGCGTTACATAAGGCGCGTACAGACCGAGGTCTGCGGCATACAGCATCGAACGGACCATACAACCTCCCGTACAACCGGAATGGCGGAGATTGACTCAGCGTAGCAGCGCATCATCGGCTGCGACGGCGGACTTCTCAGCCCCCGTCGGCAAGTGGCACTATTTCGTTGCTGATGCCGTGCGGAACGTGACCCGTCGCCACCACATCACGCGCCTTCTCGCAGTGGCCGGGCTGATCGTCGAAAAACACATCGGCGGCGAACGCTTCAAGGAAGGCCGACTTTTGCAATCCACCGAGAAAGAGCGACTCGTCCAGACGAATGTCCCATTCGCGCAAGGTGCGGATCACGCGCTCATGGGCAGGTGCCGAGCGAGCCGTGACCAGCGCGGTGCGAATCGGGCAGCTTGCGTCGGGAAACTCGCGCTGCAATTGATTGAGTGCGGCAAGAAACGGCTTGAAAGGCCCGCCGCGCAACGGCTCGCGAGCCCACTCACGCTCGCTGGCCTGAAAGGCTGCCAGCCCGCCGCTCTGGTACACCCGCTCCGACTCGTCGGAAAACAATACCGCGTCGCCATCGAAGGCAATCCGCAGCTCGGCGCTGGCTGCACGTCGTGCGCCACCCGAAAGGATGGTCGCGGCGGCGAACCCGGCGTCCAGGGCGCTGCGTACATCCTCGGCATGCGTGGAGAGAAACAGGTGGCAGCCAAACGCTGCGAGATACGGGTAAGGACTGCGTCCGCCGGCAAAGGCGGCGCGGCTGATGTCGAGGCCATAATGCTGAATCGAGTTGAAGACCCGCAGCCCGGTATCGGCACTGTTGCGCGACACCAGTACCACTTCGACGCGCGCCTTTTGCAGGCTGGCATTGAGGCTCAGCAGTTTTTCGACCAGCGGGAACGCATCGCCCTGCGCGAGAATTTCATCCTCATGCTCGATCTGATACTTGCGGTAGGCCTCGACCCCATCGGCCATGTACACCTCATGACTGTCGCGCAGATCGAACAGCGCACGCGATGAAATCGCCAGTACCAGCTTGTGGTCTTCAGCTTCTGTCATGAATCACTCCTTGCTTGCCGGGTGGTTGCCCCGATCGATGAACGCCAGTGCCTGATAAAGCGCCCGCACGCGAGGCATGTCAAACCCGGCGGCAAGCGCTGCTGCCAGGGGCCGGGCATAAATGGCGTCCAGCTCCAGCGGGCGTCTTTCAGCCAGGTCGTGGTACATGCTGGGCCTGTAATCCGGCATGCTTTCGGTCACTGTAAACAGATGCTGCGCAAACCCCGGCGGCAAGGCATGGCCACAGGCCTCGGCGCCCTGCACGACCTCGTCCATCAGCGACCGGATCAAGTCCTGGCTGTCCGGGTCGGCCATCAATCGGCCGGTACTGGTCTGCAATAAGGCCGACAGCCCGTTGTAGGGCACATTCCAGACCAGCTTCTGCCAGCGGGCCTGTTGCAGATTGGCCATGACCGGCGCGTCGATGCCGGCTGTCCTGAACAGGGCCGCGCAGGCTTCGACAACCGCCATGCGGCTCGCCTCATCTTCCGCCGGGCCGCTGTGATAGCCGACACTGACCGCGCCGAAGGCTTCATGGGCGACGACGCCGGGCGCAAGCCGGTTGACGCAGACGAAGCACAGCCCGCCGAGTATGTGCAGGCTGTCGGGCAGGACGTTACGCAATTGGTCTTCGACAGCCAGACCGTTCTGCAACAGCAGCACGCTGGCGTTTGGCGCAGCCGCCTGGCGAATGATCGGACCGAGCGCGGCATTGCCGGTGCTCTTGGTGCCGACCAGCAGCCAGTCACAAGGCGGCATTTCAGCCGCCGAGCGATACGCCTGAACCGGCTCGAGGGACAGCTCGCCATGCACGGCGCTTTTGACCTGCAAACCTTCGCGTGCCACCGTGTCAAACTCGCTGCGCAGCAGAAAATGCACATCGTATCCGGCACGCGCCAGCATCAATCCGTAAAAGCCCCCGATGGCACCCGTACCTATGATGCCGACGCGCGGACGACGGGAATCAACACTCATGACCTCTCCCTTGACTGTCTCGCTATTTGCGGCCGTACACTATCCGTCGCAGCGGATTGTCTTGCAATAAGGCAGCGCATCTCGGCCAAAGACCTGGCCGATACCTCGTTTACTTATTGTCGAACAACGCGATAACGCGCTAAGGTTCGGCTCCCCGCTGCGCTCAAACCTGCTGGGCACCGCCGCACGGGGGACCGTTGGCGGCCAGTACCCGCGACCTGATGAGTAACACGATGGCTGATTTACCGATTGACGACCTCAACGTTGCCTCCAACGAGACTCTGATCACTCCGGATCAGCTCAAGCGCGACATCCCCCTGACCGATGCTGCCCTGCAGACCGTCAGCCAGGGCCGCGAAGTGATTCGCAACATTCTCGATGGCCATGATCACCGCCTGTTCATCGTGATCGGCCCGTGCTCGATCCACGACCTGAAGGCAGCCAAGGAGTACGCCGAGCGCCTCAAGGCGCTGGCTGCGGAAGTGTCTGACACGCTGTATCTGGTGATGCGCGTCTATTTCGAGAAGCCACGTACCACGGTAGGCTGGAAAGGCCTGATCAACGACCCGTACCTGGATGACTCGTTCAAGATCCAGGATGGCCTGCACATCGGTCGCCAGCTGCTACTGGATCTGGCCGAGATGGGGCTGCCCACCGCGACCGAAGCCCTGGACCCGATCTCCCCGCAGTATCTGCAGGACCTGATCAGCTGGTCGGCCATCGGCGCGCGCACCACAGAATCCCAGACTCACCGCGAGATGGCTTCAGGCCTGTCCTCGGCAGTCGGTTTCAAGAACGGCACCGACGGCGGCCTGACGGTTGCCATCAACGCCTTGCAATCGGTGTCGAGCCCGCATCGTTTCCTGGGTATCAACCAGGAAGGCGGCGTGTCGATCGTGACCACCAAAGGCAATGCCTACGGTCATGTGGTGCTGCGCGGCGGCAACGGCAAGCCTAACTATGACTCGGTCAGCGTTGCGCTCTGCGAGCAGGCGCTGAACAAGTCCGGCATTCGCCCGAACATCATGGTCGACTGCAGCCATGCCAACTCCAACAAGGACCCGGCGCTGCAACCGCTGGTGATGGAAAACGTCGCCAACCAGATCCTGGAAGGCAACGAATCGATCATCGGTTTGATGGTCGAGAGCCATTTGAACTGGGGCTGCCAGGCGATTCCCAAGGACCTGTCGGAATTGCAGTACGGCGTGTCGATTACCGATGCCTGCATCGATTGGGAAAGCACTGAAAAGACCTTGCGCAGCATGCACGCGAAACTCAAGGATGTGCTGCCAGCTCGCAAGCGCAAGTAATTGCCTGACCGACTGCACTGCAATAACGAAAACGCCGAGCAAATGCTCGGCGTTTTCTTATGCTTACTGTCTGTCGGTAGCTACAGGTCGTCAGAGCTTGGCCGCCTGCGACTGCAGATCATGCAGCTCCATATAGCGCTCGACATAAGAGCAGGACGGTATGACGGAATAGCCCATGCTGTCGGCATAGTCGAGCGCCTCCTTGGTCAGGGCGGCGGCAATTCCGCGACCCCGCAAGGCGTCCGGTACGAAGGTCCGATAGAAGTCCAGGGTCTGCTTGCCGAGATCCATATAGGTCAGATAGGCACGGTGGCCGTCGATAATGATTTCGAAATGGTGGCCGACTTCGTCATGGTGGATGGACAACGCCTCGCTCATCGCTACTCCTCGCGGGTCTTGGAATTTGACCCCTACCTTACCGGTCTTTTTCAGGCGAAGGAACATCTACGCCACCCAGTGTCTGTTTTCGACACCGGTAGGGCACTGCCGATCTCGACGGACATCACGTTGAGATAGTAGGCGCCATTAGCGACTATGCTCAAGCTCGGGGGATGTAAAAACACCCGGAAATGCTTACCTGCCGACCGACAGTCAATCAGGCATGGTCTTACGCGCACTGTTCGGAACGCTTATGCAAGGCAAAGGTCCAGTTAAAGTGGATAGTTTTTGTACAGAACGCTTGAGAAGTAACGCGGAGCGCTTTCAAAGCGAGGAATTTTAGCAGCTTCTTGCGCCGGGTCCGTTTACTTACTACAAACAATGGGTACTATGTACGCCGGTCGTTTTCTCATTTTCGAGAGATGACTAATTTGAAAAAAAATTCCTTGAAGGTGAACACGATGAACAACGTTCTGAAATTCTCTGCTCTGGCTCTGGCCGCAGTTCTGGCTACCGGTTGCAGCAGCGTATCCAAAGAAACCGAAGCTCGTCTGACAGCTACCGAAGACGCAGCAGCTCGTTCGCAAGCACGTGCCGACGAAGCCTACCGCAAGGCTGACGAAGCTATGGCTGCTGCTCAAAAAGCTCAGCAAACTGCTGACGAAGCCAACGAGCGCGCTCTGCGCATGTTGGACAAAGCCAGCCGCAAGTAATAATCCCCCGGGATTATTGAAAGCCGACCCGGTAACGGGTCGGCTTTTTTTTGCCTGTTTTCTGGCTGGGTGATTGCCTGCGCAAGCCTGAATGACTGTTCTGCTGTATCAGGAAGATAACTAATTTTTGCCAAAGCTCCGCATTGGCACGAGAGCGATTGCTGGCGACGATTTACTGAAAAATCACCGGCTCTTCAGCACTCGCAGGCGCTTTGCCCGGTTCTGCGATCTCCACCGGCATGCCGTCTTCGGCCGCAACCACATCACGTACCACGTCCCAGTTCATGCGCAGGTTGTTGGCCAGGTCGTCACGCTTGAGCAGCGCATTGATCACCGCAGTGTGCTTGTCGACCACCGACGGGTTGCCCAGGTCATCAACCGGCGTGTGCGCTTCCAGGTAAACCTTGCCGCCACTGATGCCGAACTTGTAGGGCTCGCTGATGATGCGCACGGTCGTGCCGACCGGAGCCATGTCGGCCAGTTCCAGCACGTTATTGTTGTACATGCGGAAACAGCCGTGACTGGTGCGCATTCCGATGCCGAACTTCTTGTTCGAGCCGTGGATCAGGTAGCCGGAAAGCCCCAGGCCGAATTTGAACGGCCCCAGCGGGTTGTCCGGACCGGCCGGCACCACGTCTGGCAGCGGATCGCCATCGGCCGCATGCTCGGCCTTGATCGAGGCCGGCGGCGTCCAGGTCGGGTTCGGCGTCTTGGCCGTCACCTTGGTCACGCCAATCGGCGATCCCCAGCCTTCACGACCGACACCCAGCGGATAGGTGTGCACCACATTCTGCCCCTTGGGGTAGTAATACATGCGGTATTCGGCAAGGTTGATGACAATCCCTTCGCGCGGACCCGGCGGCAGAATGAAACGGGTCGGCAGCACGATGTCCTTGCCTGCACCCGGCAACCAGGGATCGACGCCAGGGTTGGCAGCGATCATTTCCAGGTAGCCCAGATCATATTGGGTGCCCAGATCGGCGAAGGTGTCTTCGTATTTGGCCTTGATGACCTGCACCTGCCCCACGATGTCTTCGCCAGGCGGCGGCAACGGAAACTCCAGTGCATGGACAGAGCTCGCCGCGCACAGAGCAGCAAGCGACAGACAGCGGGTAACGGCTGGAATGCGCGACAACATCCGGGAAGATCCTTCGGGTAACGACTATAGAAAGTGAAACAGCAACTGAAGTGTACACCGGCCCTTGCCGGATCGGGGATATCTGCGGCCGGCGTTCAGGCAGTCATGACAGCTAGAGTTCAGGCCAGATCGGATTCATCCCCCTGCGTTGCGCATCCATGATGGCCTTGCACAAGGGGCACAGACGCTCATCGCGCATGGCCTGCAGTTCGACGGCGCGCATTTGCGGCTGGGCCGGCAACAACGTGCCACACAATGTACGGTCGATCGAGCCGCCCAGCTCCAATTGGCGAGCGATCAGATGGACGCGCACTTCCTGACAGGCGAACAGATCCAGCTGCTCATCGGGTTCAAGCATTTGATAGGCATACAGGGACCAGGCGGGACGCGGCATGGGGGGCTCCAGATCGGGGGCGCCACATTAGCCGAAAGCCCCCGCCCGGGAAAGCCTCAAAGCAGCGGTTTCAGGCTCGGCCAGACATTTTCCAGCAACTTGCCCTGAGCGCCGGCCGCCGGATGCAGGCCATCGGCCTGCATCAGTTCGGGCACCCCGCCTACACCTTCAAGAAAGAATGGCACGAAGGGGACCTTTTTCTCCTTGGCCAGGTTGCTGTAAACCTCTTCAAAGGCCTTGGTGTAGCGTGGCCCGTAGTTGGGCGGGATGCGCATGCCCAATAACAGCACTTTGGCACCTGCCGCCTGCGAACGGTCGATCATCGATGAAAGGTTTTGTTGCAATTGAGCAGGCTGCTGGCCGCGCAGGCCATCGTTGCCGCCCAACTCCAGAATAACCAGTTCCGGCTTATGCTCTGCAAGCAGCGCAGGTAAACGCGCCTGGCCGCCTGCACTGGTGTCGCCACTGATCGACGCATTGACCACCTTGTCGTCGAATCCCTCCTTGCTCAGACGCTGTTCCAGCAGGCTGACCCACCCCACGCGGGTATCCAGCCCGAAAGCCGCACTGATACTATCCCCAACGATCAACACCGTGCCCGCCAACGCGCCCTGTGACAGCAGCAGTAACCCCAGGCCAGCACTTAAAAACAACGCACGCATCGGATTCTCCATGAGTGAAAGTATTCTCAGTGCCCAAAGCCTCAGCAAAGTAGTCCCCAGCACCGAAGGTGACCTGACCATCCTGCACGAACTCTCCCTGGAACTAAACAAGGGCGATACGCTGGCCATCGTCGGTGCCTCCGGTTCGGGCAAATCCACCCTGCTCGGCTTGCTGGCCGGGCTGGACCTGCCGAGCGCTGGTTCGGTCATCCTTTCAGGCCGCAATCTCAGCGAGCTGGATGAAGACCAGCGCGCCAGAGTGCGGGCCGAGCACGTCGGGTTTGTGTTTCAGTCGTTCCAGTTGCTCGACAGCCTGAACGCGCTGGAAAACGTCATGCTGCCGATGGAGCTCGAAGGCCGCAAAGACGCCCGCGAAAAAGCCCGCGACCTGCTGGAACGGGTGGGCCTTGGCCAGCGCCTGACCCACACGCCGCGTCAGCTGTCCGGTGGCGAACAGCAACGGGTCGCCATTGCCCGCGCCTTCGCTGCCGACCCCGACGTGCTGTTCGCCGACGAACCCACCGGCAACCTCGACAGCCACACCGGTGAACGCATCAGCGACCTGCTCTTCGAACTGAACAAGGAGCGCAACACCACGCTGGTGCTGGTCACTCACGATGAGCGTCTGGCGCATCGCTGCCGTCGCCTGATCCGCCTTGAAGGGGGCCGACTGGTCGCCCCGCTGGAGCCTTGATGGCACGTTTGCCTTTTGCCCGCCTGCTGAGCCTCGCTGTCCGCCAACTGATGCGCGATGCCCGCGCAGGAGAGTTGCGGGTGTTGTTCTTCGCCCTTCTGGTCGCCGTGGCGGCGAGTACTGCCATCGGTTATTTTGGTGCCCGTCTGAACGGCGCGATGCTGCTGCGGGCGACCGAGTTCCTGGGTGCCGATCTGATCCTCGAAGGCTCGAGCCCGGCGCGTGCCGAGCAGGTCGAAGAAGGCAAACGCCTGCAACTCAAGCATGCGCAGATCGTGGTGTTTTCCAGCGTGATCGCGACCGACGCAGGTATCCAGCTGTCGAGCATCAAGGCGGTGGACGACGCTTACCCATTGCGCGGCGAACTGAAAAGCGCCGCAGACCTGTACCAGCCGGAACAGGCTGGCAGCGGTCCGCAACCGGGTGAAGCCTGGGTCGAGGCACGCCTGCTTCCTGCGGTCGACCTGAAGGTGGGAGACGACCTCGACGTCGGCTCCAAAACCTTGAAACTGACCCGCATACTGACTTACGAGCCAGACCGGGCAGGCAACTTCTACAGCCTGACCCCGCGCGTGATGATCAACCTGCAGGACCTTGCCGCCACCGGTGTAGTACAGCCGGGCAGCCGGGTCACCTATCGGGAGATGTGGAGCGGCCCGCCGCAAGCACTGGCGGCCTATCGCAAAGCCATCGAGCCAGGTCTTGAGCCGCATCAGGAAATCAAGGACGCCCGCGATGGCAGCCAGCAGATTGGCGGCGCGCTGGGCAAGGCCGAACGTTATTTGAATATGGCCAGTCTGGTCGCCGTGTTGCTGGCGGGCGTTGCCGTGGCGCTGTCGGCATCCCGATTCGCTGCACGGCGCTTCGATGCCAGCGCCCTGCTGCGCTGCCTGGGACTGTCGCGCGGTGAGGCGATGACCCTGTTCAGTCTGCAACTGGCGATCATCGGCTTGCTGGCCAGCCTGAGTGGTGCCTTGCTGGGGTGGCTGGCACAGCTCGGGCTGTTCGCGCTGCTGCAAAATCTGCTTCCGGCGACCGTTCCGCCCGGCGGCGTGCTGCCTGCGCTGGCCGGCATGGGCACCGGGCTGGTAGCCCTGGCCGGTTTCGCCCTGCCGCCGCTGGCTGCACTGGGTCGCGTGCCGCCGCTGCGTGTACTGCGCCGCGACATGCTGCCAATCCCGGCCAGCTCCTGGCTTGTGTATGGTGCAGCGTTGCTCGCGCTGGGCCTGATCATGTGGCGTCTGAGCCTGGATCTGGTGCTGACCTTCGCCCTGCTGGGCGGCGGCATCGTCGCCGCGCTGCTGCTTGGCAGTCTGCTGTTACTGGCGCTCAACAGCCTGCGCCGTCTGCTGTCCGGCGCCTCGCTGCCCTGGCGGCTGGGTCTGGGGCAACTGCTGCGTTACCCGCTGGCCGCTGCCGGACAATCGCTGGCTTTCGGCCTGATCCTGCTGTCGATGGGCTTGATCGCGCTGCTGCGCGGTGAGCTGCTCGACACCTGGCAAAATCAGTTGCCCAAGGATGCACCGAACTATTTCGTGCTCAACGTACTGCCGGCCGATAAAGAAAACTTCGCCCAGACCCTGAGCAAGCTGTCCACTCACGCGGCGCCCCTTTACCCGGTGGTGCCAGGACGCCTGACCAGCATCAACGGTGAACCGGTCAGTAACTTCGTGACCAAGGATTCGCGCGGTGAAAATGCCACGCGTCGCGACCTGAGCCTGACCTGGGCCGCCGAGCTTCCCGAGGGCAATACCCTGACTGCCGGCAACTGGTGGAAAGCGTTGCCTGATTCCGGGCAAAGCGACGCAACGCCCGGCGTCTCGATCGAGGCCAAACTGGCCGACAGCCTGAAAATCAAACTGGGCGACCGCCTGAGCTTCATCGTCGGCGGACTGACCCGCGACGCCGTGGTTACCAGCCTCAGGAACGTGAACTGGGATACCTTCCAGCCCAACTTCTTCATGATTTTCCAGCCCGGCACCCTCGCCGACTTGCCGACCACTTACCTGACCAGCTTTTACCTGCCACCCGGCCAGGACAAGCAGATCGTCGAGCTGTCGCGCGCCTACCCGTCCATCAGCATTCTGGGTGTAGAGGCCCTGCTGGCGCAGGTACGCAGCATCCTCGATCAGGTGACCCTGGCCGTGCAGTTCGTCCTGCTGTTCGTGCTGGCTGCGGGTATCGCCGTGCTGTTTTCCGGATTGCAGGCCACGCTGGACGAGCGCATCCGGCAAGGCGCACTGCTGCGTGCGCTGGGCGCAGAGCGAGCGCTGCTGATCAAGTCACGACGTATCGAATTCGGTTTGCTGGGAGCTGCCAGTGGCGTACTGGCGGCGTTGGGCTGTGAGCTGGTGAGCTTCGTGCTGTACCGCTACGCCTTTTCGCTGGAATGGCAACCGCATCCGTGGCTACTGCTGCTGCCGGTGATCGGTGCCTTGCTGGTCGGGGGTGCGGGTGTATTCGGCACCCGCCGCGCACTGAACGTCAGCCCGCTGACCGTGCTGCGCGAGGGTTGAGGCTACTCACAAATCCAGTGGGAGCGAGCTTGCTCGCGAAGAGGCCGGTACAGCCTTCAGAAACAGGGCGTTTGGGCTAACGTCTTCGTGAGCAATGCGGATCGCCGCCCCGGTCACTCCACACAGAGATCTGCATCCTGCCTGACGCTAAGTTTTAGCACCACTCTCCGCGCTTATCGTGAGTTGTGTATAGCGATCAGCGCTCCGCGTGAGAATGCAATTCCGGACGCTCTGCGTCCGGCCTCACTTCTCGTAATCAATCGAGTTCACGAACCACAGTTTCTCGCCTTCGGGCGTGTTGACCAGCACTTCGTCGCCCACTTCCTTCTTCAGCAAGGCACGGGCCATGGGCGAGTCGATGGAGATGTAGTCGTTGCGCCCATAGATTTCGTCATAACCGACAATGCGGAATTTCTTGAGATCGCCCGCTTCGTTTTCGATCTCGACCCAGGCACCGAAGAACACCCGCCCTTCCTGCTCGGGGGAGTACTGCACGACACGCATGTCTTCGAGGCGCTTGCGCAGGTAACGCACGCGTCGGTCGATCTCGCGCAGCAGCTTCTTGTTGTACTGGTAATCGGCGTTCTCGCTGCGATCCCCGAGCGATGCCGCCCAGGCGACCTTTTGCGTAATGTCGGGCCGGTGTTCTCGCCACAGGTAGTCAAGTTCTTTCTTCAGGGCTTCATGCCCGTCTCGGGTGATGATCTTTGTACTCAAGAAGTTTCTCCGGCCCGGCAAAAATCAGTTCGACAGGCGACAAAGACTCAACGTCGCGCCACCTCATGCTGGATGCAGCCGTCGTAATAGACCTTGGTCACCGCATCAGGCTTGAGCCGCGACTCGCTGTCGTAGGTCTGTTCCGTGATGCGCAATGCCATGGGTCGCATCCATTGTTTGGCAAACTTGCGCGCCTGCAGCTTCTGCCGCGCGCCATAGCGAGTAACGCCTGACAACTTGGAGGCCTGCGCACCGCCCGCAATGGCCGAGCCCCAACGACACAGATAACGCTCGTTTTCCGTGGCGTTTCTGGCCTGTGCGGAAAACGCCAGCCCGGAAAGCGTCAGGCACGCCAGAGCACAATAGACCAAACGCATGCGAAAACCACCTAATCCTTTGATAAGGCGGCGATTTTGCCTGTCCGTTCACGCGTCGGGGGCCAGCAATATGCCTTCTATGCCAATTGGCTGACTCAGGCGATTCAACCCAGCGTAATAAGGCCCTGCCGGGCGATGCGGGTCAGGTCATGAATCACCTGCCCGACATCATCTGCCTGCGGCGATTGCACCACGGCGAGGTCGAATTGATCGTCGGCAAAATGGCTCAGCGACTGGTGGGTCTCGGCGAACTGAATCAGAAACGCACAGGAGCCACCACGCCGACGCGGCCAGCCGTCGAGATAGCGCAACAACGTGGGCTGATGGGAACCGCTGAGGAGGATTTTCGGGTTCTTGCGGGACAAGACCGTGCTGATCGGGGAAAGACGAATGAGGGGGCGCAGGTTGTTCATGGTGGTTTCTCTGCCTCGCAAGATCCGCTGGGCAGCGGTGAGAGGCAACACCGAACCAACGTTTTAGCGGTATTTCGACAAGACTTCAGCCTTGCCAGGCGCCCCGCAAGTAGTTGTTAAATCGGCGCTTGAGCACGCATCCTAGAGAAACGTCCCATTCATTGTCAATTGCCATTCATGGCAGGAGCCTGCAAACGCACAAGGCCCGCTACAAGAGCGGGCCTTGCACAGCAAGCGTAGCCGGTTATCGGGCGATGATACGGTCCAGCGACAACTTGCCTGCACCTTCGATGAGTACTGCCACGGCACCGCCGAGCAGTGCCAGCGCGTACTCGTAGCCGTTGTTGGCCATGAAGAAGCCGTTGTGGATGTGCACGGTGAAGATCGCCACCAGCAACAGCAGGATCACCACGACCGCAGCGGGACGAGCCAGCAGCCCCAGCAGCAGGCCCAGGCCGCCAAAGAATTCGGCGCTGCCCGACATCAGCGCCATCAGGTAACCCGGCGTCAGGCCCAGGCTTTCCATGTACTGCGCAGTGCCTTCCAGGCCATAACCACCGAAGGCGCCGAACAGTTTCTGGCTGCCGTGCGCGATGAACGCGATACCGACGATGACGCGCAGGACAGTCAGGCCGTAACCGGCGCGAGTGGTGAGGACCGACTTGATCAATGTGTTCATGGAGGACTTTCCGTGAGTGATGGGTGATTAACAGCGAGTGGCGCCATGATAATCAAATTCGCTCATGTAAAAACCGCAAATAACGGCGTATAAAAATCGAATAAATCGATCTTTAGCGTTTTATCGCAGATTTGGGACCGCTCTTTTCCAGCGAGTCGCGCTCGCGATCAAAGGCCAGGTAGTACTTGTTCACGCTGTTCACGAACGCCACGACATTGGCACCGCCCTGCTCCATCGCCACGCGCTCGGTCTGGAAGAACCACTGGTTCGGGTTCAGCCCGCGACGCCGCGCTTCCTCGCGCATGCCCTGCACGCGCTCAGGCCCCAGGTTATAGGCGGCCATCACGAATGCCATGCGCTCGCGTTCGTTGACCCGCTTACTGGAGAAATACTTGCGCTGGATCAGCGCCATGTAGCGCGACCCGGCTCGAATGTTGTCGTCAGCGCTCTGGATGCTCGGCACGCCAACGCTTTTCGCTGCCGAAGGCGTGATCTGCAACAGGCCTGTCGCGCCGCCACTGCCCTTGGCAGACGGGTCGAGTTTGGATTCCTTGAACGCGAGGGCTGCCAGGTCAAGCCAATCCATGCCCTGTGCATCGGCATGGCGTTGCAGCATCGGACGCAGTTGTTCCAGACGCTGCAGGTTGTTGCGCACCAACGGGTTGTTGACCTTGTAGGTGTTCTTGTACGCGTTGGCGAACACCTGATCCTGCTGGGCCGACGGCTTATAGTCTTTGAGGAAATCGTCGACACTGGCCCGCAGCTGGGTGGCGTTGTCACGAACGAACCAGCTGATATCCCCGTGGGTCTGCAAGGTCAGGCCGCGTTCGATGCGCAGTTTGGGCATGATCTTCGCCCAGCGCTCGGCAATCGGCTGCTCGACCAGCGTCATCGGGTAAATCCCGGCCTGGACCATTTCCAGCACATCCTCGACAGCCAGACTGGGGTCGACCCATTCGATTTTTGCCAGGGGCAGCTTGCGCAGCTCCAGTTGTCGATTGACCTGATGCAGGGCTTCATCGGCGGCACTGCCGGTGGGCAGGCTCAGGGTCTTTCCGGACAATTGATCCACACGGCGCACACTGCGCTGACCACGAACGCCGACCAGCACCAGAGGCACATCGTGCACGATCGGTGCGCTGGCCTGAATGCCCTTGGCGTCGCTGACATCGAGCAGCTCACCGGGCGCGATCATGTCGCCTTCTCCGCGCTGCAAGGCCGTCAGCAGCTGGTTCTTGGCCTTGGGGATAACCTTGATCGTGATCTTCTGCCCGGTACGGGAATGGCTGTTGAGGTACTGCTCGAAAGCTTGCAGGCGATGGTATTCGACGCCGATTTCCTGACCCTTGACGTCGCCGGAGCTGTTACGGCTCTGATTGACCAGTACGCGTAGCACCTTGCTGCTGCGAATCGCCGGCAAATCGCGCACCTGCACCGTGTGCTGCACGACCTCGGGACCGGTCTGACGAGCAGAAACCTGCAAGGGCAGCAGCGGTAACAGGCACATCAAAGACACAAGCGCGGATCGGATCATTCACTTCCCCAGGGCAATGCCGGAAAGAAACAGGAAAAAGGAAATCTTGAGGTCACGCAGCAGCGCCGAACAGCGAAGGAAATCGTTGAACCCTCAGGTTCAATCGCTTGAATACCCAGCGTTTTCTTGTTGTGGCCAGAGCTCTGGTATGCTCGGCAGCCTTCAGCTGGAGGTAGCACCATGCAACTCATCGACATCGGCGTCAATCTGACCAACGCAAGCTTCGCCTCGCAGCGACAGGCGGTACTCGACCGCGCCTACGCCGCAGGCGTCGAACAACTGGTGGTGACCGGCACCAGTGTCGAAGGCAGCGAACACGCCTTGCAGCTGTGTCACGAGCTGGATGAAAGCGCGCAACGCCTGTTCTGCACGGCGGGAATCCACCCGCATTCAGCGAGCGATTGGACCGGCGACACCGAGAAACAGTTGCATGCCCTGCTCAAGGAAAATCGCGTTCGCGCCGTGGGTGAATGCGGCCTGGATTACAATCGCGATTTCTCGCCTCGCCCCCAACAGGAAAAGGTCCTGGAGGCGCACTTGGCCATGGGCGTGGAACTGCAATTACCGGTGTTCCTCCACGAGCGCGACGCCAACCAGCGGTTGCTGGAGATTCTGCGCGACTACCGCGACCGCCTGCCCGCGGCAGTCGTGCACTGCTTTACAGGCGAGCGCGCCGCGCTGTTCAGTTACCTGGACCTTGATTTGCATATCGGCATCACCGGCTGGATCTGCGACGAACGACGCGGCACCCACCTGCATGCGCTGGTGGGCAACATCCCTCGCGGCCGGCTGATGCTGGAAAGCGATGCGCCCTACCTGCTGCCACGCAGCCTGCGTCCCAAGCCGAAAAACGGTCGCAACGAGCCGGCTTACCTGCCGGAAGTCTTGCGCGAAGTAGCCTTGCACCGGGGCGAAACGCAGGAAGACCTCGCACGCCACAGCACTGATTGCGCGCGGCAGTTTTTTGCCTTGCCGGTGCTGAAGGACACCTCAGAGGATGAAAATCTGCAGCTTTGTTGACCCGCATCAAGGCTCTCTTCGTTGGCTGAGGCACAGTGATGGCATCTTGCTGCTATCTCAACCGATCACCGAAGAAGACCACTCATGGGCTCATGGCTTGGCAACCTGTCACTGAAATATAAGTTCTGGGCCGTCAACGCGGTCGCTTTTGTCACCACCCTGTTGCTGGTGCTGTACGCCATGCAAACTGAACAACACGCGCGCACGGATGCGTCGCGTCAGGCAGCACAAGCGCAGGCGCGCCTGCTGGCCGCATGGCCCGTCGACGCAGCGCTGCCCTCCAGCGATACATTGCTGACTTACCGCCAGGGTCAGACACCGGTCGTCGATGGCCTTGCGCTGCCTGAACTGGCTGACGCCCGCGACTGGGTGACGCTGGACAAGCCCGCTGGCGATCAATGGCTGAGCGGTGCGCAGATCATCACCCGAGGCGCCGAGCAACGGATTGCGCTACTGGCATTCACCCCGACCTTCATGCAAATCCTGCTGGATCGCTTCACGCACTACGCGATTGCGGTTTTTGTGCTGATGTTATTGATGCTCTGTGCCTCGCAGCTGCTGATTCGCTTTCTGCTCAGCCAGCTCAACGCACTCAAAGACGTGATGCTGCACGTCGAAAAAAGCGGCGACCTGGCGGCCCGTGTTCCCAACCGCAGTGACGATGAGGTCGGGCAGATGGCCAAGGCCTTCAATGCCATGCAGGCCGGTTATCAGCGAGTGGTCAACACTGTTTCGCAAACCGCTGGCCGCCTCGATCAGGGCGCAGCGCATCTGGCGGCGGGCATGAAGGAGGTGCGCCAAGGCATGCTCGGTCAGCAAAGCGAAACCGATCAGGTGGCCACGGCCATCAACGAAATGACGGCCACGGTCCATCACATTGCCCAGCACGCTACAGCCACCCGCGATCAGTCGCAGACGGCTGACGCACTGGCGGGCAGCGGCAAAGTAGTGGTCGACCGTGTGCAGGTGTCCATCGCGGGGCTTTCCAGCGGCGTGCAGCAAACGGCGGAAATGATCCAGCGCATGGCCGAAGACAGCCAGAAGATCAACGGCGTGGTCAACGTCATCCACAGCATTGCCGAACAAACCAATCTGCTCGCCCTCAACGCAGCCATCGAAGCCGCACGCGCCGGGGAAATGGGTCGGGGGTTTGCCGTGGTCGCCGACGAGGTACGCAATCTGGCAAAACGGGTGCAGACCTCCACCGATGAAATCACCACGATGGTCTCGACCCTGCAAAGCGGCACCCGCGATGCCGTGGATTTCATGCAGGAAAGTTCGTACAAAGCCGACGAATGCGTGCAGCAGGCTCGGGAAGCCGGTGATGCGCTGGCGGCGATTGCCGGTGCCGTGGCACAGATGCGCGAAAGCAATACGCAGATCGCCGTCGCGGCCCAGCAGCAAAGTCAGGTCGCCGAGGAGATGAACCGTGCAGTGGTGAGTATCCGCGATGTCACCGAACGCACGGTGATCCAGACAGTTGACTCGGCCAGCACCAGTGACGAGCTGGCTACGCTGGCAGGCGAACTGAATGCCGCCATTGGCCAGCTCAAGCTGTAACAGGCTATCGCCGCGATAGACAGGCTTGACTCGTCAGCCCTCTGCGCGCGGGCCTATCCTTCAGGCATTGAACGACGCTTTACGCGTTACCTGAAGAGGACCGCATCATGAGCAAGCCACTTTCCGATCTGCAATTGAATCAATGGCGTGACAGCAACGACAGTCAGGAGCACTCGACCAGTCTGGCCCTGTACCTGATAGCCGTACCGCTATTCATTCTGGCGGCCCTGCTGATCCTCAACGGCCTGTTTTCCGAAAGCCTTTCATCGGTTGCAATCGGTGTGATTGGCCTGGTGGCGGCGCTGGGTTTTCAGCGCCAGAACGCTGCACGGGCCGTCCGCAAACCTTGATACGGTTGCCGGTCAGCCAAACACGGTGACCGTCTGGCGACTGATTGCGATCAGCTCGCCGTCGGGGCTCCACAATGCCGCGGCGGTATGGCCGTAGCCATCGCGGGCATGCTCGATGACTGCGCGATAGCTGCACCACTGCAGGGTATCGAGCGATGGCTGCGGCTGGACGAACTCAATGGTCCAGGTCAATGAACTGCCGGGGGCCGGCTTGTCCAGATGCGGCAATACCGCAGGCGGCCAGGTGTCCACAAGCGCCAGAATGTGCGCTTCGCTCATGGACGTGGCGTGCGGCTCACCGCGAAAGCGCACGTAGCCGCCTATCGCCGGCGATGGGGTATTGCTGAACGGCATGCCGCCCAACGCCCAGCGGATATCCATGAAACGCAGGTAGTCAGGCATTACGCCGCTAGCGAACGGCAACTCCGGGCATTGTTCAACCGGTTTGAGGACCGGCGCGGCCTCCGCGGAAAAGGTGATCATTGATTCCCGAGGGGCACCGAAGCTGCCTTGTATCAGGGTCATTACCTGACCGTTCTGCATGGCGCGTCCCAGCACCTGACTGACTGCCTTGCCATGACGCAGGATGTCGACCTCGAAAGCAATCGGTACACCGGGCGCGGCCGGCCCGACAAAGGTGATCGCCAGCGAACGAACCGGCCGCCCTTCCGGCACCTGTGCACGCATCGCTTCGTAGGTCAGCGCAGCCATCAGCCCGCCAAAGCATGCACGCCCCTGCGACCATTCGGCAGGGATCGTGACAGAGTGCGGATCGCGACGCAGCGCATCGATCAGTTCAGAAAAGGTCATGCTCACTCCACACGTCAACACACAAGTGGATGGATGATAACCATCCTCTTAGTTAACGACAGGCCGCATAATGGCCATTTTTGCGGCCTGAATGACCTGCCTCATGAAAAATCACTGGATCAGAAACAAGCCTTGGCCAAGCGTTTGAGCGACGCTTCGGCCTTGCGCTCGGCACCTACTATGCCGATTTGCCAGCCCGGCACGCAGGGAGCCAGATCAGGTTGTTCCGCAGCCTGCGCCAGCCATTGCAGATGATCATGCCAGTCGCCCAGTTCGCCTTGTGCGGATTTGAGTCGGGCCCGCATGTTTTTCGGCTGATGGCTGAGTTGCGGATAGGCTTCGGCAGCGTAACGCACGCGCTTGATCAGCAAACGCAGGTCATGCCGATCGTGCCCCGGCTCGGCGATGGCCACACGCAACTTGTGCCATTGCTTGTCCATGCGTTTTTCTATGGTCTTGCGCAGCCCACGCAACATGCCCTGGCGCTGTTGCAGGCGCAGCATCTCCGGGAACCGGTCAATCAGCTTGAGCAGACGGGTCAACTCGGGCGAGCCGGCGACCTTTGGGCAGGCGCTTTCCAGGTAGCGGTTGCGTGTGAACGCGGCCTCGTTCAAACCCTGCTCTTCAAGAAACCCGGCGAGCACCTGCATGTCACGCAGCGGCGTGGTCAGTTGGCCGACCGCCTTGGCCGCCTCTTCCAGCTCTGCGGCACTCGGGTTTTCCCGCAGGGGCCGCAGTACGCTGCGCAGACGGCGCACCGTGGTACGTAAATCGTGCAGCGCTTCGCTGTCAGTCGAAACGGCAAGACGTGCCTGACACGCGAGCAATTTGACATCCAGCGCCAGCACTTCGGCGACCAGATGATCCACCATTGAAGACATGCAATTCCCCTTCGACAAACTGATTCATGAGTGCCTGTCCCTGACGGCTGACAACCTCCATGGCAAAACCCGGCGCAACGTGCTCAGTGCCTGCCTCAAGCGGCTTGCCGAAGCCAGCCGCCCAGCGTAGCGCTGCGCTTGAAATTCGCGGATGAAACCTTCAATGGCCTCGGCATGCTGCGGAAAGTAGAGCACCGCCCTGCGGCAGAATGCGTCAGCCCCTTCACCCGGCATACGACGCAGACCATGGCGGGCGAGCAAGCGTTCAAATGCGTTGAACACGCGCAGTTGCGAGTCGCTTTCGCGTTGCCAGGGTTTGAACAGCCATAACGCCACCAGGCCCAGTGAAAACAGGGTTCCCAGGACAAAAACCGGCGCCTGGAAGCCTGAAAACCAGCGACCGAGAATTTGTAACTGCTGTTGTCCCTGATAGCCCAGCACCCAGCGCTGCCAGCCGTAATTGAGGTTATCCCAACTGAGGCGCAGGGCGTTGACCCAAGGCACGTTGCGGTAGCGCAACGCTGAATAAGGCGAGTCCTGCAGAAACGCTTCGTCCGCCGCCAGCGCCTGCTCCAGGCCTTGCTCGATACGTTGCGGCGCCACGGCGGCAGTCGGGTCGACGCTGCGCCAGCCAACGCCCGGCTGCCAGTATTCCACCCAGGCATGCGCGTCGAACTGACGAACAGTCAGGTACTGCCCGTCGGGGTTCAGTTCGCCGCCCTGATACCCGGCCACCACCCGCGCCGGAATGCCCGCCGCGCGCAGGACAAAGGTCATGGCACCGGCATAGTGGGCGCAAAACCCCTGACGACTGGCAAACAGGAATTCATCGATGCTGTCATTGCCCAGTGGCACCGGCTTGAGGGTGTAGTGAAATGGCTGATCGCTGAAATAGCCGAGCATCGCCGCGACCATGGCGTCTGGCGTGGTGTAGCGGCGACGCAGGTCATCGGCCCATTGCCGCGCCTGATCATTGCCCTTGGCAGGCAATTGCAGGTCCTGACGCTGGATCTGCTCGCTGGACAGCGGATCCCGGACACTTTGCGGCCATGAGTTGACGGCGTACAGCAGCGACTGCTCGACGGGGCGTCTGCGCTGCAAGCGGAAGTCGCTCATCTGCCGCGCGTCCGGCAACGTGGTTTCTGCCACGTCGAGGCTCGGCAGCCAGGGCCGGCCGCTGGCTTCCATGACAACGCTGTAGGCCAGCGGCTCACCGCGTTTCTGCCACTGCGCTATCTGTACGGTCTGGGCGCGGGCCGACTGCGACCAGCGACGTCCATCGAACTGCTCAAGGGTCAGACCGCGCCAGTACAGCTGGCTGCGCGCCGGGATCGGCCCTTCGAAACTGGCGCGGAACACCAGCGCAGGTGATTTGCTCAGTTCCGCCATGTCGCCGGGTGCCATGTTGTCCGACAGGCCGGTGACGCCTTTGTTGCTCGGCTGCGGCAGCGACCAGAGCGGGTCCAGACGCGGAAAGAACAGAAACAGCAGGAGCATCAACGGCAGCGCCTGCGCCATCAGCTTGAATGCCAGCTTGAGCGTGTCGGCCGACCTGCCGGCCAGGTCCGAGTGTTGCAGGCCGATCAACGCAGCCAGCAGCGCGCTGACCGGCAGCAGACTGAAGAGCGCCCACAGCAGGTTGTCTTCGAACAGATAGCCAACCGCCACGCAGAAGAAACCGAGAAAAATCAACACGCGCGCGTCACGGCGATTGTTCATTTCCAGCATTTTCAGAACGAATGCCGCCACCAGTAACGCAGCCCCGGCATCCAGCCCGACCAGGCTGCCGCGCGCCAGATACACGCCACCTGCGGTGCCCACCAGCAGCCCGGACTTGACCCAGGTGCCAGGCAAGCGCACGCGCATGCGGAACGCTTGAACGCGCCACACCGTGCAGCCCAGCCAGAGGATCATGATCGACACCGGGACATGCAACGCGAACGGCAGCACCACCAGTGCCTGCGCCACCAGCAGCCAGGTCAGGCTGACACGCGGAATGGGCGCGGCGGGAACTGCCTGGACCTTGTCGTTCATGGTCGATGGCCATACAGCGCGAGGGCGCGCAGGCAGACTTCGCGGTGTGCATCACCGCTGTCCACCGTCGAAAGAAAGCCCGGTAGCCGCAGGGCAAACGGCTGCTGCCGTTGCGACAGCTCCAGCACCCAGTAACACAGGCGCGACAGGCGCTCTTCGATATCCCCGCCCAGCGCCATGAAGTCCAGGCACAGGTCATGACCACTGAGGTCGGTAAAATCCTTGATCAGCAGCCCCTGCCCGCGCGAATACGCTTTCCAGTGCAGGCGACTGCGATTGTCACCCGGCTGGTAGCTGCGCAGGCCCTGATAATCATCAACACCGGCCCCTTGGGTGGCATGACCATCGTCCTCGGCATGCGGCTGCACGCCCTTGAGCAGCGGCATGGTCCCGGACAAGGGCCGAGGATAGACCAAGGCGCTCTGCTCCAGATCGAGCCAGCTCCAGGCGCGAAAAATGCCCAGCGGAAACACACTCTCGATGCGCAGCCTTGGCGCACGCAGCCAACCGCGCTTTTCGGCGGGCAGTGTCAGCTCCAGGTCGGTCAAGCCGCGAGGCAGCACGTCGCCTGACTGCAACGCTGTCGCGCTCCAGCCCAACCCCAATGCATGGTGAGCCTGACCGGCACTTTCCAGGCGAAGGCGCAATTGCACCGGCTCGCCGACAAATACCGAACGCGCAACGCCCGCACTCAGAATCAGACCGCTGACGTTGCGGTAGGTGTGCAGGATGGCCAGCACGCCTATCGACAGCAACAGAAAGGTCAACCCGTAGGCCAGGCTGTTCTGGTAATTGATCGCCACCAGCAGCATGAGCACCAGCACTAACGCGTAAATCATGCCGGTGCGTGTCGGCATGATGAAAATGCGCCGGTGGTCGAGGGTAATGCGTGACGCTGGAGGAATTCGCCTCGACAGCCAGCGTTGCCAGAGCGGTTTGAGCGGTTCGATCAAAGCACGGGCACCTCGCGCAACAGCCATTGCACCAGCGCACCGCCACCATGCCCGGTCGGATCGCTGCGTTCACGCAAGCGGTGGCCGATCACCGACGGCAGCACCGCCTGCACATCCTCGGGAATCACGTAATCACGCCCCAGCAACATTGCCCAGGCCCTTGCAGCGGCCAGAACCGCCAGGCTCGCCCTGGGTGAAAGTCCGTAAGCGAACTGCGGCTGACTGCGCGTCGCCTCGACCAGTCGCAAGACATAATCCACCAGCGCGTCACTGGCGCGCACCTGCCGCGCCTGCGCCTGGAGCTGACCAAGCTGGGCGTGGTCCAGAATCGGTTGCAGACGCGGCAACAGCTCGCGGCGCGACTCGCCCAGCAGCAAGGCTTTCTCTGCGGCTCTGGCTGGGTAGCCCATGGAAATACGCATCATGAACCTGTCCAGTTGCGACTCGGGCAAGGCAAAAGTACCGCCGGAACTGAACGGGTTCTGGGTCGCGATCACAAAGAATGGATCGGGCAACAGACGCGTCGCGCCCTCGATCGACACCTGCCCTTCTTCCATGGCTTCCAGCAACGCGCTCTGGCTCTTGGGCGTGGCGCGGTTGATCTCGTCGGCGAGCACCAACTCGGCGAAAATCGGCCCAGGATGAAAGGTGAACTGCCCACTGTCCCGATCAAATACCGAAGTCCCCAGGATGTCACCTGGCAGCAGGTCAGAAGTGAACTGAATGCGCTGATAACTCAGACCGAGAATTTTCGCCAGCGCATGACTGAGCGTGGTCTTGCCCATCCCCGGCAAGTCCTCGATCAGCAAATGCCCGCCGCCGACCAGACACGTCATCGCCAACCGTACCTGCGCCTCCTTGCCCAGCACCACCTCATTGATCGCGCTCAGGCACGCATCGAGTTTTCTACCCATCGAAAGCCCCTTCCGGCAACTGCTTCATGACTGTGGGACTGCAAGCGATGCCAGTGTCCGAACACTTTAAAGTGAGCGTAGGCCGTTTCGCCAGAGTTGGTTAGGCCTACCGTCTCGCCAAGCTGAAGATTTGTGACGCAGAGCGTCACTAACGGCATGTCAACGCGTTAGCACGATAGTCATTTTCCAGACGCCCCATTTTCAGGGGCTTTACTGGCCTCTTCGCGAGCAAGCTCGCTCCCACAGGTACGGGGTGTTTTCGGGCCATGTGAAACACTCACACAGGTACGGGGTGTTTTCGAGCCATGTGGATTACTCACACAGGTTGGCTGTGTCTCAAGCCATGCGAATGCCATGCGGCACTGATGACCTTGCTCGCGAAGACGGTGTTTCAGTCGATGCATTTTCGGCGTTTGTGCAAACTCTTTCGCGAGCAAGCTCGCTCCCACAGGTACGGGGTGTTTTCGGGCGATGTGAAACACTCACACAGGGCCGGGGTGTTTTCGAGATCGGAAGAGCGTCGTG
>NZ_AWQP01000076.1:0-28171 GCF_000972175.1 Pseudomonas syringae pv. coryli str. NCPPB 4273
CGCGACCCCGGCCGTTCCTCGTCTGTTTTTGCCTTGCCTGACCTTCGCTCGCCGACTTTTCGTATAGAGCCTAGTGCCCATCGTGGACGTGTGAGTACTACTCGCACGAACAACCGATATTGCCTTTACAGCCTGCCGGAAGGTCATTCCGGCGGGGCGCGTTCATACGTTGGTGAGTCCCTATGTCTGCATCGTTTTCAAGCCCGGAGCCACGGCCTTCCGGAGCATTTTTCGCCTTTCTGAAAAGGCTTCATTTTTACATCGGCGTATTCGTCGGTCCGTTCATGCTGGTCGCGGCCTTGAGTGGCGTCGTCTATGCACTGACCCCGCAGATCGAAGATTCGCTCTATGCGCATGCGCTGCACACAGACAGCCGTGGCCCTGCCATGAGCTTGCAGGCGCAGATCCAGCGCGCGCAGGCATCGGCAGGTCCAGGCCTGAGCGTTGCCGCAGTGCGCCCGGCACCCCGGGAAGGGGATACCACTCGGGTCATGTTCAGCGATCCGGACTTTGGCCCGTCAGAGCATCGGGCGCTGTTCGTGGACCCGGTGAGTGGCGAAATTCGCGGCGACATGAAGGTCTACGGTACCAGTGGCATATTACCGCTACGTACCTGGATCGATCAGTTTCATCGAGGCCTTCTGCTGGGCGATGTCGGCAGGATCTACAGCGAGCTGGCAGCTTCATGGCTGTGGGTGGCTGCGCTCGGAGGTCTGGTGCTGTGGGCGGTTCGCCGTCGTCGGCAAAGTCGTGAACGCGGCAACGTGCGCCGCTGGCATGCTACTACCGGCGTATGGCTGCTGCTGGGACTGCTGTTCTTCTCGGCCACCGGTTTGACGTGGTCACAGTACGCCGGCGATAACATTGGCGTACTGCGTGCCTACTACGGCTGGTCAACGCCCAGTGTGGCCACCGCACTGGGCAAGTCGGCGGCGATGCCCATGTCTATGCCCATGGACGAGCACGCCGAGCATCATATGCACATGGCGCCGACGACACAGGCGTCCGAGCTGGACCCTGCCTTGTTCGACAGTGTTCTGGCCAAAGCGCGCGCCGAACATATCGATGCTGCCAAGGTTGAAATCAGGCCATCCGCAAGCAATGACAAGGCCTGGGTAGTCAGCGAGATAGATCGCAGTTGGCCGACGCAAGTAGATGCCGTGTCGATCAACCCGCAAACACTGGACGTGGTGGATCATGTCAAGTTTGCAGACTATTCGCTGCCCGCCAAGCTCACCCGCTGGGGCATTGATGCGCACATGGGTGTGTTGTTCGGTCTGGCCAATCAATTGGTGCTGGTGGTGTTCGCCAGTGGCCTGGCGGCCATGGTCGTCATGGGTTATGTGATGTGGTGGCGACGCCGTCCAATGCTTTCTCAACCACGCAATCAGCAGGCAACGCTCTTGAGTCTCTGGCGCTCGTTGAATCCGGGCGCGCAATGGGCGTTGATCCTGGGTGCACTGCTGACTGGCTTTGCGCTGCCCGTACTGGGCGTGAGTCTGCTGGGCTTTATCATCCTGGACGCGCTACTGGGCTACCGGCGAGCCGCAAGACCCTTGGTCGAGGGCAAGGTGTAACCCTAAGGTACGTGGGTGATGCTTCACAGGCACCTGTTCGGAGCAAGAGAACAGGTGCCTGAAACCCAGCATCTGTCAGCATTATGCATTCCCGCTCAAACCGGGATATCCGTTTTTACATCGACCGAGTGCCCGGTCGTTTCAAGGCGGGAAGGTCAGACACTTGCCCTGTCAGCGATATTGCGTACATGAACACAAGCCTTCAGGCGGCCGATCAGTTCAGGCTGAAATCAATCACCACTCTGGAGGGCACATCTCCGTTCTCCAGTCTGCTGAATACATCATTGATGGCAGACAGCGGCTGGCGTTCGATATCCGCCTTGACCTTGCCTTCGGCGGCAAAGGCCAGAGCTTCGGACATGTCCTGACGGTTGCCCACGAATGATCCGCGCACGGTGATGCAATTGGCAACCACGTCGAACAAGGCCATAGGAAAGTCACCTGGTGGCAGACCAACCAGAACGCAGGTGCCGAGCTTTCTGGTCATCGCGACACCCTGCTTGAACGCGCCCAGCGAGGGTGCCGTGATCAGCACACCATGAGCACCGCCGTCTGTGGCCGTAATGACTGCCGACACCGGATCATCGCCCTTGGCATTCACGACCGCATCAGCGCCCAGTGCAGTGGCGTGAGCCAGCTTTTGCTCGTCAATGTCGACCGCACAAACACGCAGCCCCATGGCCTTGGCGTACTGCACGGCAAGATGGCCCAGACCGCCGACACCAGAAATGACGATCCATTGTCCCGGACGAACCTCGGCTTCCTTGATGCCTTTATAGGTTGTGACACCGGCACAGATAATGGGGGCAGCTTCACACGCCTCGAGCCCGGCAGGTATATGCGCCACATACTCCGGATCAGCGAGTATGTACTCGGCAAATCCTCCGTTGCGTGTATAGCCACCGAACTGCGCTTTCGCGCAAACGGTTTCCCAGGCCTGAAGGCAATACTCGCAGTGGCCGCATGCCGAATAGAGCCATGGCACGCCCACCCGTTCGCCCATTTGCACAGCGGTTACTCCGGCGCCCAACGCCACGACAGTTCCGATACCTTCGTGCCCCGGCGTGAAGGGCAAACCCGGCTTCAAGGGCCAGTCTCCCTTGGCTGCATGCAGGTCTGTGTGGCATACGCCGCAGGCTTCAACCTTGACCAGAATCATGCCCGGTCCTGGAGCAGGTATGTCCACTTGCTTGATAACCAGTGGTGCTCCAAAAGTCTCGACAACCGCTGCCAGCATTGTATTTTTCATCACGTTCCCTCTATTGAGCAGTGCTTTTCGATCCGACAAACGCCGGATCGACAAAACCTTCACGCGGTTACGTTCAATTCAATCCTCTGACCGCTTCGATCATTTTTACCAATACGGCCTGTGCGTCGCCGTACACCATGTTGCAGTTGTCTGCATAAAACAGTGCGTTCTGGATGCCGGCATAACCCTTGCCTTCACCGCGCTTCACCACATACACGTGATGAGCCTTGTCGACATCAAGGATAGGCATGCCGTAGATGGGAGAGGACTTGTCACTGCGTGCAGCAGGGTTGACCACATCGTTGGCGCCGATTACCAGCACTACATCGGTGTCGGGAAAGTCGGCATTGATATCGTCCAGCTGGAAAATCAGGTCGTAGGGGACACCCGCTTCTGCCAGCAATACATCCATTTGGCCAGGCATTCGCCCGGCAACCGGGTGCACGGCGAAGCGCACCAGTACGCCAGCCGCCTGCAGCAATTTCACGAACTCGTAGAGCTTTTGCTGCCCTTGGGCGACTGCCAGGCCGTAGCCCGGAACGATGATGATTTTGTTGGCGTAACGCATGGCCACACCTGCATCACCTGGAACTGACGGTTTGAGCTCGCCTTTGATTGCAGCGCCTTTTTTGATGGGTTGATCACCAAAGCGGGCAAAGAGGACATGCGCCACTGTACGGTTCATGGCCTTGGCCATCAGCAGCGTGAGCAAAATACCGGCAGCCCCCACCAGCATCCCGGCAATCATCATCGCTGGAACCTGCAGGACAAACCCTTCGAGACCGACGGCCAGGCCGGTGAACGCGTTGTAGATGGAGATGACCACTGGCATGTCCGCGCCACCGATAGGCAGGGTCATCAAAATCCCGAACAGCAGCGCGCAGGCGAAGAACAGACCGATCAACCATAGAGCGTCGCCTGGGGCAGCACCGGTTTCTCGCATAACGAATACCAGCCAGCCTCCCACGGTCAGCGTTACAAGCATCAGTAACGCATTGATCAGTTGCAGCCCCTTCATACGCAGAGGTTTGTTGATGCGCCCATCCAGCTTTGCCCAGGCGATCAGGGAGCCCGATAACGAAACCGAGCCGATCAACGCGCCCAGCAACGTGCCGCTCATTGCAGTGAGATCGTGTACATGATTGCCCAGCAGTTCCATGGCTGCGATAGAGGCCGCTGAACCACCCCCCACACCGTTGTAGATCGCGACCATTTGCGGCATGGAGGTCATCGCAGCCTTGCGTCCGCTCCACCACGCCGCACCGCCACCCAGCAGTAATGCCAGAAGTGCCAGACTGATATTGACGGGTAGGGCGGGGCGAGCGGCTTCGCTCACCGAAAAGGCATACAGAAAGCTCACCACTACAGCGGCCATCATGCCCCAACCGGCAACATGGATACCTCCCGCCGCAGTCACCGGTGAAGACATACGCCATAGCCCATAGATGAGCAAAAAAGCAGCAAGCAAATACACGATACCTGTAAGCCATTGCGACGTGATGATAAGCATGCTCATGCCTCAGGCCTTTGCAGGCTTTCTAGTAGCGGAGTGATGGGTTTTGCGCCGTTTGACCTCGGGTGCGCTTGTCTGGAACATTGCCAGCATTCGACCGGTGACGGCATATCCTCCCGCCGCATTAGCTGCACCGAGCAATACCGCGACGAAACCAGCGACCTGCTCGGCAACTGTCGCCGCATCGAGCAATCCGATAAGACCGCCGACCACGACGATGCCATGAACAAAGTTGGAGCCCGACATCAGAGGCGTATGCAGAATGGCGGGTACCCGACCGATGATCACCCAGCCGGTAAATGCGGCGAGCATGAAAATGTAAAGTCCAACGAAGCCGACGATGCTCAAGAGGCTTGCTCCTTGGGTGCAGCGTTCAGATCTGCAGCGACTTTCTCAGGCGGATGCATGAGTTTGCCTGCATGGGTCAAAACCGTTTGCGCCAGAACCTGATCGTCCCAGTCGATGCTGATGACGTTGTCCTTCAGCATCAGGGCCAACAGGTTGAACTGGTTTTTCGCATACAGCGTGCTGGCGTCCTGGCTCAATGAAGAGGGCAGGTTAAGCGGTGCGATCAAGGTGACCTGACCGATCATGATGATCTTCCCGGGCACGCAGCCCTCGCAATTCCCGCCACCTTCGGCCCCCAGGTCGACGACCACGGCTCCCGGCTTCATACCTGACAGTTGCTCGCTGCTGATCAGGCGCGGAGAGGGGCGGTCCGGTATGGCTGCGGTGGTAATGACCAGGTCTGCATTCTGAATATGCTCGGTCAGGATGCGGGTAACTTCGGCTTTTTCGGTTGCACTCAGCTCCCGTGCGTAACCGCCTTTGCCACGAGCATCAATGGCGACATTGATGAAGCTTGCGCCGAGCGACCTGGCCTGTTCCTCGGTTTCCGGCCTAACGTCATAACCTTCCACGATAGCGCCCAGGCGATGCGCAGTGGCAATTGCTTCAAGGCCGGCGACCCCCAGGCCAAGTATCAGTACGCGTGCCGGCCCCACGATACCTGCCGCAGTGGTGATTTTCGGCAGGATACGCGTCATATGAGCCGAGCCAAGTTGCACTGCGAAGTAACCTGACAAGGCAGACTGGCTAGAAAGGGCATCCATTGACTGGGCACGAGTGATGCGTGGTACACGCTCCATGGCAAAACAGGTAATCCGACGCTCCAGTAATCGCTGTACCAGCGCAGGGTTTTTCTGCGCATGGGCAAAGCACAAGAGGACCGAGCCGGGCTTCATTTTGTCCACGATATCCAGGGAGGGCGCTTGAACCGCCAGAACGACGTCGGCTTCGTGGACCAGTCCTGCTCCAGACAGAAAAGATACGTCCTGATAGGCCGTGTCCGGTAGAAAGCTGGCATCGCCAGCTCCCTTCTGCATGTGCAGTCGGGCGCCAAGTGCCTGCAGCTTTGCACAGAGGGTCGGTACCAAGGCCACACGTCGCTCGTGCGGGTGAGTCTCTTTCATCACAGCAACATTGACGTACATCGTGCGCTCCCTTGAGGTCAATGCCCGACGATTGCCGGGCATCTGGAATATCTCTGGATGCGGGCATCAGGCGGGTGCCTGAGCGTCCACGTAACGTACGAGTTTCTTGTTCACGAATTGCTGAATCCCCATGTCGCCAAGCTCGCGACCGTATCCCGAGTCCTTGATACCTCCGAAGGGCAGTTCTGCATCGCTCCAGCTGATATTGTTGATGAACATCATTCCGGTCTCGATACGGCTGGCGACACGACGGCCTCTGGCGAGATCCCGGGTAAATACCGAGCCACCCAGACCAAAGTCGGAATCATTGGCCAGGGCAATGGCCGCTTCTTCATCCGGCACTCTGAAAAACATCGCGACAGGCCCGAAGAACTCGTCTCGGTAGGCAGGGTTGTCAGGGGAGATTTCGGTCAGGATGGTCGGTGCCATGAAGGCTCCGGGGCGATTAATTCGGGCTCCCCCCAGAAGCACTTTGGCGCCATGGGCGATGGCCGTCTGCACCTGCTCGATCAATTGCAGTAGCGCCTCTTCCGAAGACAGCGGGCCCAGGGTCGTTTTCTCATCCATGGGGTCCCCGGCCTTCAACAGGGCCAGCCCTGCTTGAAACCCTTCGAGAAACGCATCGGCCAGTTCGTCCACCACGATGAAGCGCTTTGCGGCGCAGCAGGTCTGCCCACAGTTATACATTCGTCCCCAGATCGCCCATTTGATCGCGAGCTCCAGGTCGGCATCTTCCAGAACGATGAATGCATCGCTGCCCCCCAATTCCATGGAGGAAGGTTTCAGATTCTGCCCGGCCCGTGAAGCCAGACTACGCCCGGCGCTGACGCTGCCGGTCAATGCGACGCCCTTGATCCGCGGATCATCGACCACGCTGTTGGACTGCTCGTGGGAAATCAGCAGATTGGTGTAAAGCCCCGGCGGAGCGCCTGCATCAAGAAGAATCTGCTCGAAAGCAATCGCGCATTGAGGAACGCAACCAGCGTGTTTGACCACCAGCACGTTTCCAGCCATCAGGTGCGGGCCCGCAACACGAGCCAGTTGATAGAACGGGAAATTCCAGGGCTCAACCCCGAAAATCACGCCGATAGGGCTGCTTTCCATGTGCGCCTCACCTTGCAACGGGTGAAGAGCTTCCGGCGCCAGAAACCGTTCGGCGTTACTGGCGTAGTACGCCAGAATGGCAGCGCTGAATTTTACCTCGCCTCTGGCCTCGTTCAGACGCTTGCCCATCTCCAGCGTGGCTTTGCGAGCCAGCATGTCGAATTGTTCATGCATCAACTCACTTGCCTTGGCAATTATCGAGGCACGCTGCGCATACGTCTGATTTTTCCAGAACAGGTAGCACTGCGCAGCGGTTTTGAGCTTTTGCTCAAGCTGCTGATCGCTCAGCGTCTCGAACTGTTCGAGCAATTTGCCGTTGTACGGGTTGATCGTCGTGTAGGCCATAACGTGTGCCTTGAGTGAGGAGAGGGCGCCTGCAAGCTACGGGTTTGAGCACCTGTAGTGCCTTGCGCTGACCTCATTACCTTGTACCCGTCCCTGGCGCGCTGCCAGAGTCGGAAACTACCCATGGCCACCTTGCTTGTGGGGCGGCTATAGGCTTGGCAGGGCACACGAGTCCTGCCGAGAGGGCCGGCTGATGGTGAATATCAACTACGCAACGTATGGGCAGGTAAACGGCGTAGTATCAGCAACAGCGTCAATCCGCAGCAGGTCTCGTCAGGAATATTCAGCATGCGAGTAAACCGATCCATCCCCGAAGGATCAACCTCGCTGGAGGTCCCGTCGAGCGCTTGCCCAGGTACGAGTCTCGAGTCGACGGCACTGCATCAACGCAAGGATTTCAACCAGCGTTCGATAGACGACGTACTTTACCGAATAGCGGCGCCCGTTCTTTTTCTCGACAGTGACCTGAACATAGTCTTTTTCACTCCGGCAATTACGCGTCTGTTCAATATGCTGCCCTGCGATACAGGCCGCCCGTTGGCTGATCTTTGTTCCAGAGATACGACCATTCACCTGTTGTCCGAAGTTCAAGACACGCTAACCAGCGGATTACCCTGCCGGACGCTGATCGCATCAAGCAACGGCTGCTGTTTCGAGTGTGTCATTACTCCCTGTCCACCTTGGCAAAGTGGAAAGAATGCAGTGGTGCTGGTGTTCACGGAAACGACTGAAGAGCGTCGCTTGAGCAACGCACTTGCCAGTGCTTACGAGCAGGCATCTCGGCAGCACGTTGCGCGCGCAGCGAGCTGGAACCGCGCTGATCAGAGGCTTCGCCAGTCTGCGCAGGCGGTTGCGGTCATTGCCGGTCAGCTTGCGGCGACGAGTTGCGGACAGGACGATCCGGTTCCCGTTCTGGTGGAGCAACTGGTTGAAGATATGGAGATTTTCTTTGGTCGTCTTGAGGCGCAATGGGACGCGAATGCCGATGAGAAAAGCCTACCTATCCCGGATGCACTGGATTTTCCGATTCAAGAGATCTTTGACACGTTGGCCAACGTTCTAGAGCCCCTGGCTTCTGCGCGGAAAATCCGGACGCGAATAGTCGCCAGTACACTGTGGGTCAGAAGTTATCCGGAGGGTCTGGCAAGAATACTGGAACGCATAATTTCCAATGCCGTCAGGCACATCAGTAGTGAGCGACTGTCGTTGGGGTGTAGAAGGCGTTCCGGGTGGGTGGACATCGAGCTGAGATATACGGGGCAGGGGAGTCGTACTGATGCAGTGCGTATCCTGGCAAGCCCGTATCCGGATGACTCGGCGAACCGCGTTCAGGGCAGGTGGAGTCTGTATATTCCCGGGATTCAGCTGCGGGTCAAGACGCAGCCTGAAAAAGGCACATTTATCTCTATCAGCGTGCCGCTGTCCCGCTCACACCGTTGTGCGGCCGACGACAGGGTTTCTTCCCCCACAAAAATACACGTTTCAGGCGGCAGGCTTTTGATCGTTGAGCCTGATGAGCACTTGCGTGAATTGCTGAGTGGTGCCCTTGGCCATCTTGGGTATCAGATCGTTGCTGTCGGCAGCGCTTGCAGTGCTCTGGAGTGCATCGCTCACTCGGGCGTCCAGCCGGACCTGATTCTGACGGCTTATACACTGGATGAGCAATTGGACGGTGTACAGCTCGTCAGGGTAATGCGTCAGCAGTTCAATAGAACGATACCCGCGATCATATTGAGCACGGACACCCAGGAATCGGTTTGTCAGCTGATTTGGGCAGAAAACTGTACGTTGCTTCGAAAACCCGTGGGATTGAACATGCTGTCCTTTATCATCCGCGCATTATTGAAAACAGCGATTCAAGAGGAGGCCGACTTATCCGTAAAGTCAGAGCTCCCTCCAATCATATTTCTGGTAAACGATGATGAGCTGCTGAAGGCTACGTTGCGGGAGTCGCTGGAAGCCAACAGGTATGAAGTTCAGGACTATTGCAGCTGTGAGGAATTCCTTGCCGGCTATTCCCCGGGGCGCCAGGCCTGTCTGATTGTGGACGCTCATATGTCTGGTATGAGCGGAATCGAACTGGTCAGAAAATTGAGGGGTGAGGATGACGAACTGCCAATCATCATGATCAGCAACCATAGCCGAATTTCATCGGTCGTCGATGCCATGAGCGTCGGAATCTGCGACTTTATTGAAAAACCGTTCCGCCGTCAGGACTTTCTCAACAGCGTGGCCAAAGCCTTGCTGACGTATAAAAAGACTGAAGTCCTGCGAGCCAATCGCAAATCTGCCATCGACCATATCGCTCATCTTACCGTGCGTCAGCGTCAGATCATGGCAATGGTATTGGCAGGCCAGCCCAGCAAGAATATAGCCGTCAACCTGGGCATCAGTCAGCGGACCGTTGAAAAGCACAGGGCATCAATCATGTCGCGAACGGAGGCAAAATCCATCCCCGAGCTGGCTCGCCTTGCCTTGGAGGCAAGCGCATTGGCTCGGTGACATGCGGCGACTGTTATCGTTGCGATGAGACGATCAGGTGAGAGACAACCTTCTGTACCCCGGCAGTACGCAATGCAGTCGAGCGTGCCATCTCCAGCTCGGGAAGTGACGCTACGGCCCCGGTCAGGGTGACTTCACCGTTGTTGACCAGCACCTCGATACCATGAGCATCAATACTGGCCCTGCGCCTGAATGCCGACTCGATATCCGCCTTGATCGTATCAGGGTAGGTATGAGTACCTATGGTGATATCGTTGTTGATTCCTCGGACACCCTGCAGGTATCGCACGGCATAACCTGCCGTTTGTCGCTGGTGGTCAGACGCTACCTCGCCACTGAGCACCAGCCAGCCATCTGACACATTGACGCTGATTTTATGATTGGCGAGTGAGGTATTCCATTCCAGCGCATTGACCGCTGCCGAGGCAATATCGCTATCGGTACGCACATGATCCGAGGAGACAACCACTTCAATATTATTCATAAGCGCCGCCACCCTTGATACCTGGGAGACCGCTTCCTCCGCGTGCCATTTTTCGGCATGACTGCTTACCTCGCCAGAGAGCGTTACTGTTCCATCGCGTACATGCACCTTGATGCGCTTTGCCTCCAGGGCCAGATCCCAGTCCAGTTCTGCCATGACCTGCTGGTACAACTCTTCATCCGTAGTCATCTGCAACGCTCCAGTGGCTTCAAGGCAATGTGGCCGATCTGCCGGATACTATCGCGTTGCAGAACTTTTCAGCAGGATCGGAAAGTACTCATGCGGTGGTCGCGTCCCAGGCGCAGTAATGACGATGTTATTTGTGATGCGCCTGATATAAACCAAACGTTCGCCAGCGTGAGAACGATGCATCCACCCATTCAAATACTGTTTGAACATCACACCAGTTTTGTCCATGCGTCCGGGTGGTCAAGTTCACACTGGATGCTTTTTGCCCGTCGGTCTTTTCAGGAGGAAGATTGATCCAGGTCAAATGAAGCCTTTAAAAAAGGCACACAATTCAGGAAACAAGATCTATCAAAAAAGCAATAGGGTATACACCTCAGCCCTCCTATTCCAGCAAACATAAACAGAGCGAACGATCGTTGCAGGTTTGCACGTTGCTTGTCGAACAGCCCATAGCGTCTCTTGTTTGGGCGTCCCCTCCATTACGTTTCGAAGTTGGCATATCGGCTAAACGATAGACCGCCCTCGTACCTGCGATAGCGGAAACAGCGAGCAGTCAAGACTATGAAGCTAAAATCACTGCAGGCACGCATTTGTATAACGGCAGGCTTATGCCTGTTCATTTCATCTGCCAGCTTGGTTGCCTATGGGTTATTCACGTCTCGAACCAATGAGCAGTATGTCTCTGACGAGGTGGCGGTGCTCATCGAACACTCCACTGTTCGCGAAATTCAGAACCTGGCCGAATCACGAGCAAACGCCATTCAGGCCAAGTTACAAAGTGCACTTGATGCCGCTCGGACAATGGCCAGCACGTTTGCTGCAAGCAAAGCTTTGCAGAGCCCGTTGACGCTGGGGCGTGAGCAGATCAATAGTGTTCTGCTTGGTGTTTTGAAAGACAATCCAGAATTCAACGGCACTTACTCATGCTGGGAGCAGGACGCGCTGGATGGAAAGGATCTGATATCCAGAGACACTCAGGACGGTAGCAATCCTTTGACAGGGCGTTTTACGCCTTACTGGACCCGTAGCCCCGATGGTCGTATTGCGGTGCAGCCTTTGGTTGAGTACGACTCAGCAGACAGCCATCCTAACGGTGTTCCCAAAGGAGGGTGGTACCAGGGGCCGAAGTCGACGCTGAAAGAAAGCGTACTGGACCCGATTCCTTATGTTGTACAAGGGAGCAACGTCTGGCTGACAACGTTGTCGGTCCCCGTAGTAGCCAACGGAAAGTTTTACGGCGTCGTAGGCGCTGATTTCGACATTGCCTTCATTCAAAAACTGAGTGAACAAATGTCAGCCGAACTTTACGGAGGAAAAGGTTCGGTGACCATTCTGAGTAACCAAGGCCTTGTGGTCGCTGACAGTCAGCGTGCAGAGCTTATAGGCCAACCGATGAAAACCTTGTTTGCTGATTCCTGGGAAAAGGTCTTGAGTGACATCCAGGGTGGCCGCGGCAAAAGCTTACTCAATCAGAACACCCAAAACTTTGAAGTACTTATGCCCATCCCGCTTGGACGCACGGGCAAGCCATGGGCTATTTTTATCCGCCTGCCAAAAGCGGTGGTGATGAGCCAGGCCATTACGCTGGAGCACGAATTACAAGCGCGCAGTTTGAATAATAGTATCTGGCAAGTTTCGGTAGGCTTGACCATCTTGCTGTTGGCTCTGACGGCGCTATGGTTTGCTGCAGCTAAAATTGTAGGTCCGATAAGGGAGGCTGCCGCACTGGCCGCGAATATCAGCCTTGGCGATTTTTCCAGACGTCTGGTTCAGCGATCCGAGGACGAAGTCGGGCAATTATCATTTGCGCTAAACGATATGTCTGACAGCTTGCAGCGTCAGGTCAAGGTCGCCGAACGAATTTCCGAGGGCGATCTAGACCTGGATGTCAGGCTGTCATCACCCAACGATACGCTCGGAAAATCACTGGAAAAAATGGTCAGCAATCTGAACAACCTGATATCCGAGGTACAGGTCAGCGCCACTCAGATTACCGGCAGTTCCGAGCAGGTCACGGATCTGAGTCAGTCGCTGTCGGACGGCGCAGCAAACTCTGCATCCTCGATCACCGAGATCAGTGCGGTCATGACGCAAATGGCCGCTCAAACGTCGGACAACGCGGTCAACGCCAAAAAAGCCGATGAACAATCGCAGGCTTCACGAGCTGACGCCGGAGAAAGCGACAAGCTGATGACTGAGCTTATTTCAGCGATGACGGAAATTGACAATTCAGGTAAAGACATCACCGCGATAATCACCACCATCGACAATATTGCAGCACAGACCAACCTTCTGGCGCTGAACGCGGCGATAGAAGCGGCGAGAGCAGGGGAGCTTGGGCGTGGTTTTGCAGTGGTGGCTGACGAGGTACGCTCTCTGGCGGCACGCAGCGCGGAGGCAGCCAAGCAGACAGCAACACTGATTGCCGACTCATCTACCAAAACGCAGCGCGGGATGATCATTGCCGGCAGAACGGCCGAATCACTGAAAAATATCGTGAGTGGAACCAGTGCAGTCTCAAGCCTGGTTTCTCTGATCTATCAGGCATCCAGTGAGCAGGCTTCTGGCCTGCAGCAGGCCAGCCTCGGGCTTGAACAGATTGATGAAGTGACGCAACAAAATCAGTCCAATTCCCGAGACTGTGCAGCTTCCGCAAAAGACCTGTCGGTGAGGGCGTCTCTCATGCAGCGTGAGTTGAGCCGCTTTAAGGTAAAAAAGACACCTCTACTGTGAACGGATTCACTCACTGTGCACGATCGGTCGCCGCCTGATAAGCGTTGGAGGTCTCGCTCAATACGCTGCGACCGTTCCGTCCTTCCTCGGATCGGTCCCGCCCACGTACCCATGCGCGGTGCGCTGAATAATCTGCGCACCGCCGAAGGCAAACACGCCGCTTGGCTCTTCGACATCGATGTCGTGACCTTTGGCGCGCAGTGCTTTCACCACTTCGGGGTCAAACGCACGTTCCACGGCGACTTTCAGGCCGGATTCGATCCTCCAGCGCGGTGCGTCGGCAGCGGCTTGCGGGTTCTGTTTGTAGCGCAGGATGCGCATCATCATCTGCAAATGACCCTGCGCCTGCATCGGGCCGCCCATCAAACCGAAGGACATCAGCGGCGTGCCGTCGGCATTCATGACAAAACCGGGGATGATGGTGTGGAACGGACGTTTGCGCGGCGCGACGTAATTGACGTGCTGCGGGTCCAGCGAGAAGCCCGCGCCGCGGTTCTGCATGCTGATGCCCGTACCGGGTACAACCACACCCGAACCGAAGCCCATGTAGTTGGACTGGATGAACGAGATCATCATGCCGCTTTCATCCGCTGCCGAGAGGTACACCGTGCCGCCCGGTTTTGGCGAGCCGTGCCCGGGATTGGCGGCCTGATCGGTGATAAGCCCTGCGCGTTCCGTGAGGTACGCCTTGCCCAGCAAAGCGGCTGAGGGCACGCGCATGTGCTCGCTGTCGGCGACATGTTCGTCGAGGTCGGCCAGGGCCAGTTTCATTGCTTCCAGCACCGGATGAACCGTCTCGAGGCTGTCCACCGGGTGTTCACCGACGCCCAGTGCTTCGAGCATGGTCAGGCCGGCAAGGGTGGCAATGCCCTGGCCATTTGGCGGCAGTTCATGCACCACAGCGCCTGCGTATGGCACCGACAGGGTGTCGATCCAGTCCACGGTGTGCGTCGCCAGGTCGTCGAGGCTCATCACGCTGCCATTGGCGTTGGCATGGGCAATGATTGTTTGCGCCAGTTCGCCGCGATAGAACGCTTCGCCTTTGGTCTGCGCGATCAGTTCCAGCGTACGGGCGTGGTCCTTGAGCCGGATTTTCTCTCCGGCCATGGGGGCCTTGCCATCCGGCATGAAGCACTCGGCAAAGCCCGGTTGGTCCTTGAGCAGATGCGCGCCGCGTTTCCACAATTCGGCGATAATCGGCGTGACCTGATAGCCGTCGCGGGCATAGCCAATCGCCGGTTCGGCCAGGGTCGCGAAGGGCAGTTTGCCGTAGCGCGCTGACAGCTCCACCCAGGCCGAAACTGCACCCGGCACGCTGACCGCAGGCCAGCCGCGTTGCGGCATCTGGCTCTGGCCTTCGAAGTATTCGGGTGTCCAGGCTTGTGGCGCGCGGCCGGACGCGTTCAAGCCTTGCAGCTTGCTGCCGTCCCAGACGATGGCAAAGGCATCGCTGCCGATTCCGCAGCCGGTGGGCTCGACCACAGTCAGTACCATGGCCGCGGCGATGGCAGCGTCGACCGCATTGCCGCCACGGCGCAGCATGTCCAGCCCGGCCTGAGCGGCCAATGGCTGAGAGCAGGCGACCATATTGTTGCCCATCACCGGCGAGCGGGCCGACGCGTACGGTTGGTTGTAATCCAGATCATCGAACATAAGCGTTTCTCTTTGGCAGAAGACGAAAGGTTTAGCCCTTGGGGTCCAGCGCATCGCGCAGGCCGTCACCCAGCAGGTTGAAACACAGGACCGTGATGTAGATCGCCACGCCAGGCGCAATCGACATCCACGGAGCCTGCTCCATGAAATTTTTCGCAGTATTGAGCATCGAGCCCCAGGACGGCGACGGCGGTTGCTGGCCCAGGCCGAGGAACGACAGGCTGGCTTCGGCCAGAATTGCCGAGGCGATGGTCAGCGTTGCCTGTACCACCAGCGGCGACATCACGTTGGGCAGTACGTAACGCAGGATGATCCAGCGATCCGGCAGACCGATGGCGCGGGCACCTTCGAGGTAATCTTCGTGCTTGATCGACAGCACCTGGCCGCGGGTCAGTCGGGCAAAGATCGGCATCGCGGACAGGCCGATGGCGATCATCGCGTTGGTCAGGCTGGGGCCGAGAAAGGCGCCCAAAGCGATGGCGAGCACCAGAAACGGGCAGGACAGCAGCGCTTCCATGACTTGCGAAATGATCATGTCCAGCTTGCCGCCAAAGTACCCGGCCAGCAGGCCCAGCGGCACGCCGATAAACATGGCGATGGCCACCGAAACACCCCCGGCCAGCAGCGAGCTGCGGGCGCCATACAGCAAGCGCGAGAACAGATCGCGCCCCAGTTCGTCGGTGCCCATCCAGTAGATCAATGAGGGCGCCTTGCGTACCGCGAGGAAGTTGGCTTTGAGCGGATCATGGGGCGCAATCCAGGGCGCCAGAACCGCCGCCAGGACAAACAGCAACAACACCGCCGCGCCAAGCACCGCGCCTTTGTTGGCCAGGAATTTCTTCAGAAAAGGCGAGCGACTGCGGGGCAGTATCGCGCTGTGCGAGAGGCTGGCAATAGCGGTCATCAGGCAGTCCTCAGACGTGGGTTGATCAGGCGATAAAGCACGTCGGCCAACAGGTTCAACATCAGGAAGCCAATCGCGACACACAACACCACGCCTTGCACCACGGCGTAGTCACGGTTGAACACGGCGTCGACGATCATCTTGCCGAACCCCGGAATGCTGAACACCTGCTCGGTCAACACCGCACCGCCGAGCAACTCGCCGAACAGCAATGTCGTGAGGGTGATGATCGGCATCAACGCGTTGCGCAGCGCATGCTTGAGAATCACCGTGCGCGGGAACAATCCCTTGGCCCGGGCGGTGCGCACGTAGTCAGCGCGCAGTACTTCCAGCATGGCGCTGCGGGTGTGGCGCATGAGAATCCCTGAAAGCCCGGCACCCAATACGAACGCTGGCAGGATCAGGGTCTTCAGGTTTTGCCCGAAGTCCTCACCCATCGGCACGAAGCCGGAGGCGGGCAGCCACTGCAGTTTCACCGCAAAGACCATGATCAGCAGAATGCCCAGCCAGAAGTGCGGAATGGAAATCCCCGACAGCGCCACCACGTTGGCCCCGTAATCCACGGCGGTGCCTTTGCGTACCGCCGAAATGATCCCCGTGGGAATGCCGATCAACAGCGCAATCAGCAGGGCCAGCACGGCCAGTTCGATAGTCACCGGCAGTTTCGACGCCAGCAGCGTGGTCACCGGTTGCTCGGTGCGCAGCGATGTGCCCAGGTCGCCGGTCAGCACGTTGCCGACCCAGTTCAGGTACTGCAACGGGATCGGGTCATCGAGCCGGTACTTGTCGCGCAGGTATTCCATGACCGCCGGATCGCGCTCTTCCCCGGCCATGGCCAGCACCGGGTCACCCGGCAGCAGCTTCTGCAGGGTGAAGACGAACAGCGAAACCAGAATCAGCGTCGGGATCGAGCTGAGCAGGCGTCGCAGGATGAACATCAGCATACCGGAACCTCGCAGGTGCGCCCGTCAGTCATGGTTTGAACGCGACATTGTTCAGACGAATCAGACCGTCCGGGTTAGGGACGAAACCGGTCACGTTGTTACGCATGGCAATGATTCGCGGGTCAAAATACAGGTAGGCGGTCGGTACTTCATCGGCCAGCAAGCGCAGCGCGTCGTTGTACAGTGCCTGGCGTTGTGCAACGTCGTTCACGGTGCGCGCCTTGTTGAGCAGTTCGTCGAGCCTGGCGTTGCAGTACTTGCCGTCGTTCTGGCCGCCTTTGCAGGTCACGAACTGATGAATATCGCCATCCGGATCAGGACGGCCCGACCAGGCGCTCATGCCGATCTGGAAGTTGCCGCTCGCCTGTTCGCTGAGCATCGTCGCGTATTCAGTGGCAATCAGGTTGACCTTGAAGCCCGCTTCTTCAGCCATGGCCTGAATGATCTGCCCGACCTGTTGCGCGATGGGGTTGTTGGCCACTTTCAGGTCCACCGCCAACGGTAGCTTCACGCCGGCCTGCGCCAGCAGCGCCTTGCTTTTCTCGACATCGCGAGCCGGGATCGGCAGTTCCTTGTCGTAATACGGGCTGTTTTTCGGGAACGGTTGAGCGCTTGGCGCGTACAGACCCTCGAACACCACCTGGTTGATGGCATCGCGGTCGATGGACAGCTCAAAGGCCTTGCGTACGCGCTTGTCCTTGCCCATCGGCGAGTTGGCTTTTTCACCGTTGCCGATGTTGAACATCAGCTGCATGTAGCCCAGGCCCGGTGTGTTGTAGATCGCTAGCTTGCTGTCGGCCTTGACGGTTTTCACATCGGTTGGCGCAACACGCTCGATGATGTCCAGGTCGCCGGAGCGCAGGTTGGCCAGGCGCACCGAGGTGTCCGGAATCGGCAGGAACACCACTTTGTCGAAGTGATACGCCTGTTTATTCCAGTAGTTGTCAAAACGTTCCAGCACGATTCGATCCTGCTGCACGCGCTGGACGAATTTGTAAGGGCCGGAGCAGACCGGGTTGGAGGCGAACTCGCCTTGCGCGGCTTTCGGCGCGAGCATCATCCCGGCACGGTCCGACAGCTGTGAAACCAGCGTGGCATCGGCCTGCTTGAGCTTGATGGCGACGGTTTTTGCGTCTATCACCTCGACGCTGTCCACCGAGGCCAGCTCGCTTTTGCGCAGCGAGTCGGGGAGGGTGCGGGCGCGGTCGAGGTTGAACTTCACCGAGGCGGCATCAAAAGGTTCGCCATCGTGGTACGTCACGCCTTCGCGCAACGTCATGGTCAGGGTTTTACCGTCTTCGCTCCAGTTCCAGGCGGTGGCCAGTTGCGGCGAGTAGGTCAGGTCCGGGTTGACGTCCACCAGTTTGTCGCACAGCGCGGTGTAGACCAGGCGGCCGGAGTAGGTGCGCGAACGATGCGGATCCAGCACATCGGGATCGTCCTGAATGCCGATGCGCAACGTCGATTCGGCGAAGGCAGCGTTGGCGGCCAGCAATAACAATGTTCCTGTCACGACGTGTGCGATTTTCATGGCTGGCTCTCCACTGCAAGGGATTGATGGTGTTTGAACAGATTCAGGCGCTGCGTATAGGCAGCGCTGGGTGTCGGAAGGATCAGCGTGGCGCTGCCTGCGTTGGCGATTTCGCGCCAGAAGTGGCAGGCGACCTGGCGTTCGGCCTCGACGGTTTCCATGACCGGCGCAGCCTCCTTGCACAGCGCACGGGCGTGCGGGCAACGGGTATGAAAGCGGCAGCCTGAAGGCGGGCGGCTGGGGCTGGGCATGTCGCCGCCGAGTAACGGACGCGGCTGGCGCAGGTCAGGGTGGCTGACCGGCACGGCGGCCATCAACGCCTGGGTATAAGGGTGCAACGGGTTTTCGAACAGCGCGTCGACCGGCGCCAGTTCGACGATTTCACCCAGGTACATCACTGCTACGCGGTCGCTCATGTGGCGAATCACGGCCAGGCCATGGGCAACAATCACCAGGGTCAGGCCGAATTGATGCTTGAGGTCTTCGAGCAGGTTGACCACTTGTGCCTGCACCGAAACGTCCAGCGCCGAGACCGGCTCGTCACCGAGGATCAGGCGCGGCTCGGAAGCCAATGCGCGAGCGATGCCGATGCGCTGGCGCTGACCACCGGAGAACTCATGGGGATGCCGACCGCCGTGTTCCGGAGCCAGACCTACCGTGCGCAACAACTCGGCGACTTTGGCCTGACGGTCGCTGCGGCTGACTTTACTGTGCAGCCAGATCGGTTCGCCAACGATGGATTCCACGGTCATGCGTGGATTCAGCGAGGCGAACGGGTCCTGAAAGATGATCTGCAGGTCACGGCGTACCTGACGCAGCTTTTCCGGCGTCAGGTTGGCGAGGTTGCGGCCCTCGTAGATCACGTCACCCGCAGTCGGTTGCAGCAGGTTGAGCAGCAAGCGGCCAAGCGTGGATTTGCCCGAGCCGGACTCGCCGACCAGTGCCAGCGTCTCGCCCTTGCGGACTGACAGGTTGACTTCATTGACAGCCTGTACCGGTGGCTTCTTCGGCTGCAGAAGACCGCTTTCCACGGCGAAGTGCTTGCTCAGGCCGATGCCCTCAAGAATGGGCTTTTGCGCGTTGCTGTCGGGGCTGTCGCGCCCGGTAATGTCTGGTTTGGAAAGGTTCACGCACTGACTCCCACATGCTGTTCCAAAGGCGCACGGATGCACGCGGCGAAGTGTCCGGGGGACAACTCAAGCAGCGGCGGGCGTTCGTCTCTGCATTGCTGGATCACAAACGGACAGCGCCCGGCGAAGCGGCACCCACTGGGCATTTCTGCCGGCGTCGGCACTCGGCCGTTGATCGTTGCCAGGCGGCCTTCACGAGGGCCGATCGAGGGCATCGAGCCCATCAGACCGATGGTGTAGGGATGTTGCGGATCGTCGAACAGGGTTTTCACCGGGCCGCTTTCCACGACGCGTCCGGCGTACATGACCATGACCTCATTGGCGACTTCGGCGACTACACCCAGATCGTGGGTGATCAGAATCATCGCCGTGCCGGTCTCGGTCTGCAGGTTGGCGATCAGCGAAAGAATCTGCGCCTGAATGGTCACGTCCAGCGCAGTCGTCGGTTCGTCCGCTATGATCAGCGCCGGGTCATTGGCCAGCGCCATGGCAATCATGGCCCGTTGCCGCATGCCTCCCGAGAGTTCATGCGGGTAGGCGTCCAGCCGCTGGCGAGCGTCCGGCACGCGGACTTTTTCCAGCATGTCCAGAGCCCGCTGGCGGGCAGCCTTGTCTGAAAGGCCCTGATGACGCATCACACTTTCAGCGATCTGCTCGCCAATGGTGAAGACCGGATTGAGGGAGGTCATCGGCTCCTGAAAGATCATCGCCATGCGATTACCGCGCACGTCCAGCAGGCGCTCTTCGGACATGCCCAGCAAGGCTTCATCGATCAGCAGCGAGTCGCTGGCGCCTACCTTGGCCGTGGTCGGCAACAGGCCCATCAGGCCCATTGAGGTCACGCTCTTGCCGCAGCCGGACTCGCCGACGATGGCCAGGGTTTTGCCGCGCTTGACGGAAAACGACACGCCGTCGACAACATTGGCGGGCGCACCGGCAAAGCGGACGGTCAGGTCGCTGATGCTGAGCACCGTGCCGTCGCCGTTTTCTGTGAGGTGGGCAGTGGCGCTCATAGGCTGGCCTCCAGGTCTTGGTTGATGACGGTGTTCAGGGCCTGTTGCAGCGCACGTAAATGGCCGCGCATGGCGGTGGCGGCCTTGATCGGATCGCGGCTTTCAATGGCGCTGACGATGTCGTCGTGATCGTGGCTGTAGGTGTCGAGGCGGTCGGCATTGCGTGCCCGGTGACGCAAGTCGCGCCAGGCCGGGTCCAGACGGATCGCATCGAGCATTTCGAAGATGTCGAGCATCAGCCGATTACCCGCCGCTTCGGCAATGGCGCGGTGCAGGGCGCTGTCCCACAACTCGATGCCCTCGGCATCGGTCTGCTCGGCGACCTGCTGGCGAGTGGTGCGCTCGGCGAGGCGGCGCAGAATCGCCATCTGTTCACCATTGGCCCGTACCGCTGCCAGTGAGGCAAGTGCCGGTTCCAGGTGCAGACGCGCTTCCATGACCTCGGTGAAATTGGTCCGGCCGGAAAGCCGCGCGAAGCTCATGGCGGCGCTGGGTGGCGTCGGTCCGACAAAAGTCCCTTTACCTTGTCGGCGCCAGACCTGGCCTTCGGCCTCCAGCACCGACAGGGCGCGACGAACTGCGCGGCGGCTAACCCCGAAATCGGCTGCCAGATCGCGCTCGGTAGGCAATGCCCGCTGGGGGAAGGCTGCATGCTGGGCAACGATCTGGCGCAACGCATCCAGCGCCAGTTTCGAAGAGTTGTCGATGGGAATGTCAGGGTCGAACCTTTGCATCGTGGTACTCGCGCCAGACCGAAAAAAGAGGCCCTGAGCTGCCCGCAGGCAGGGGTTCCAGGCAAAAGGGCTGGTGCAAGAGCGATGCCAATGAAAATTGGTTCGGTTGATTTTGAGCGACAAGATGACCAGCGACTGGCGACGATCAAGCCTGGCGGGCCAATGTTCAAAGGTCCGCCTGACTGGTACGCGACGTGCTGAGAGGATTGGTTCGCCGGTGGGTGAACCAATTTTTCAACTGGTACGGATTTGTTGCATGAATGCGTGCAGGGTGCGCCAAAGTGCGCCGCTAGGGGGGCGACCGAAGTGTTGCATTGGCCGGCGCGGCTTGCCACTCCAAGGCCAGATCGAGCAGTGCGGCCCCCAGCGCCTTGCCGTGGGCATCGAGCGCCAGTGACCGTGTGACTCCGCCACGCAGGATGCCGGGCAGGACGAAGTTGAGCGCACCTACACGCGGCAGTTCGTAGCGCCTTACGGGGTGGCCATTCAGGTCCAGCAGTTCGGCAAAGTGTTCAGTGACCCGCTCCACCGTCAGCAGCTCAGCCAGACGTGGATAATCGTCGATGTGAAAGGCAACGATGGAGATATTCGAGACGTCACCCTTGTCACCGGTACGTGTGTGCGCGATGTCCCGCAGTTTGGTGGTGTTCATGTCAGGTCCTCCAGGTGTACGTGCAGGTTGACGTGGTCTCTCGGCACAAACAGTGACGCCACCGCGACCACTTGGCGGACTGACTTGCTCGCACCGCCGCCGCCGTAGGGGCCGTTGGTGTAAAGGGTTTCTACTTCATTGCCAACGCGTACCGCATCGCTTTTGTCCACGCAACGCGCGGCGACCCGAAGGCGTACCTCCCAGGGCTCGCCCTCGGCTCGCGCTCCAAGGTGACTTCCATGCAAGGCGTTAACGCCGATCAGCTCGGCTCGAATGTCCTCACATTCCACGCCTGTCAGGGCCAGACGTTTGAGCACGATGTCCTTCGCCAACTGTCCGCGAGCCAGCGCGCCGGGGCCGCCGTAGGACATTTGTCCTTCGCCGATCCAGCCATCGAGAAAACCCACTGACACCTTCAGCGTCTCGGGACGTGCGCGTCCGTTCGCCCCCTGAACGCGTACTTCGTCTCTCGCGATGGAATCGAAGGCCGCATGGGTGAAATCTGCGCTGACATCGGGCGTCAGGTAGGCGGCAGGGTCATGCACTTCGTACAGCATCTGCTCGGTGCAGGTGGCGGTATCAATGCGGCCACCGGAACCCGCCACTTTGCTGATAACGGCGTTGCCTGCCGCATCTATCTCGGCCAGCGGGAAGCCCAGGCGGTCGAGGTCCGGGACGTCTTTAAAACCGGGATCCGCGAAATAGCCGCCGCTGACCTGGCCGGCGCATTCGAGCAAATGCCCGACCAGGGTCCCGCGGCCCAGCAATGCCCAGTCGTCCTCAGCCCAGCCGAACTCGAACATTTGCGCTGCGAGAAACAGTGACGGATCGGCGACCCTACCGGTAACGATCACGTCAGCATCGACGCACAAGGCCTGGATGATTCCTTCCGCGCCCAGATAGGCATTGGCCGAGATGAGTCTGTCGCCGATGGATCGCAGAGACTTGCCGTTGTCGAGGGTTTGATCGGGCTGTTGCAGCAGGGCTGCGAGCACGTCATCGCCTGTCAGCGCTGCGACTTTCAAGCCGGTCAGACCAAGCTCTTTCGCTATCCGGCGTATTTCGCTTGCGGCGCCAAGCGGATTTGCAGCCCCCATGTTGGTGATGATTCGCAAGCGGCGGCGTGTACCGTCAACGCCTTTGCCCACAAAAGGCAAGACCCGGCGCATGCGCTCGCTCAGCAATGGATCGTAGCCTGCTGATGGGTTTGCCAGACGCGACTGTTGTGCGAGCGCAATGGTACGTTCTGCGAGGCATTCAAATACCAGGTAATCCAGTTCTCCATGCTCGGCCAGCTCGATCGCTGGCTCGATGCGGTCGCCGGAATAACCGGCCCCTGAACCAATCCGTATGGTTTTCATTCAGAAAACTCCTATGACCATAGCGGTCAGGGTCATGATGACCGAGGCCGCAAACAGGAAAGGGATAGTGAAGCGCTGATGGTCGGCCAGTTCGATCTTGCACAGCCCGACCAGCAGAAAGGTTGCGGGCGTCAACGGGCTGACCGGGAACCCGGTGGTATGCACGCCAAGCAGCGACGCTTGCGCGACCTGCATCGGGTCGACGCCGAGCGCTTTGCCGACCTCGGCGACCACCGGCATGATGCCGAAGTAGAAGGAGTCCGGATCGAAAAGCAGGCTCAGGGGCATGGATATAAAGCCTACGACGACCGGGATCAGCTTGCCGTGCCCGGCCGGGATCTGGCCCACGGCCACTTCGGCCATGGCCTTCAGCATCCCGGTGCCTTGCATGATGCCTGTGAACACCCCGGCAGCCAGCAGAATACTGGCCATGGTCAGGGCTGTTTTGGCGTGTGCGTCGATACGCGCCCGTTGTGCGTCCACGGCAGGGTAGTTGATGCACAAGGCAATCACGGTGCCGAGCATGAACATCACCACCGGATCGACAACCCCCGCGATCATCACGCCCATCACCACCAGCGTCAGCAGCAGGTTGACCCAGAACAACCGAGGCTTGCGCAGTTCACGCTCGGCATCGCTGAGCACGCGTTGGTGGGGTTTTACATCAAGATTGTCGGGGCCCAGACCGAGGCGTCGCTCTTCGCGCCGTCCCAGGAAAAACGCGCAGGTGAAGACGAAGATCAGTCCGACGATCTGCACCGGAATGAGCGGCTGAAACAGATCCGAAACCGGCACGTGAAGGGCGGCGGAAGAGCGCAACACCGGGCCCGTCCAGGGCAGGAAGTTGACCCCCGCAGCCATCGCCGTCACGCACGCCAGTATGCGTTTATCCATGCCAAGGCGCGTGTACAACGGTAGCATGGCGGGAATGGTCACGAGAAAGGTTACCGCGCCGGAGCCGTCCAGATGTACCAACAGCGCCAGCAGTGCGGTCCCCATGACGATGCGCGTTGGCCGCGTACCGACCCGTTTGAGGATGCGATCGATGATCGGATCGAGCATGCCGGCATCCGTCATGATGCCGAAGAAGAGGATGGCGAATACAAACATCCCGACTACGGGCGCAACGTTCTTGATGCCTGTGATGATGAAGCCACTGGTTTGCAGACCAAAACCAGCGAGGAGGGCGGCAATGATCGGCAGGGCGATCAAGGCAACCAGGGGTGATATGCGTTTGCTCATAATGCTGACGAGCATGGCAAGGATGGTTATCACACCAACTGTGGCGAGCATAGGCTGATCCTCTTTGGCATCCCTGTGCGCGGCAGCGACGAGACACCCTATTGTTGTTTTGCAAGAGTAATAGCAACGACGCTATGCTCTGTGAATTGAAATATTCAGTGGGTCATGTTCGGAAAAACAAAATGAAGAATTCGATCCAGCACATCCGCGCCTTCCTGTCAGTCGCTCAGACCGGCAGTTTTTCCAAGGCTGCAGCCGCTCTCAACTTGTCGCCGTCTGCACTGACCGTGCAAATCCAGCAACTGGAGGATTGGCTGGGCGTTGCCTTGCTGGAACGAAGCCCACGCCATGTCTGCCTGACCGGCGCCGGGCAAAATGCGCTGTTGCCCATGGAGAAACTGCTGCTGGATCTGGACAACATCGTTAACGCCGCGCGGGATATCGCAGCCTCACGACGCGGCTTGATCAGCATCGCCGCCTTGCCATCGCTGTGTTCCGGCGTACTGCCTGCAGTGTTGAAGACGTTTCGCGAGCGGTTTCCCGGTGTCGAGGTCAGGCTGCGAGATGTCGTCGCGCAGCGAATCGACGCGCTTGTACTAGAGCGCGAGGTGGATTTCGGATTAGGCGTGCAGGCTAGGCCCACCCATGGGCTGGAGTTCAACGCCATCCTGGAAGACCGGTTGTGCCTGTTCGCTCCAAAAGACCATCCCTTGGCGAATCGCCGCGCAGTGAGACTGAACGAGATAGCTGGTTTCCCGATCGTTCTTACCGGCAGGGAAAGCAGCGTTCGCGATCTGGTCGAGCGAGTGTTTGCTGACGAGCAACTGCCTTTATCTGCGGGTCTGGAAGCCAATTACATGTCTACCGTGCTTGCTTTGGTCAGACAGGGGCAGGGCATTACGCTTCTTCCGGAGTCAGCGGACGATGGGCGGGGAGACCTGAGTAAAGTGCCAGTCGATCATCCGGGTGTTGTTCGGCAGATTGGGCTTATTACCCGTACGGAGCAAACAATGGCTCCAGCCGTTGTCGAATTTGTTCGGTTGCTGGAGGATCTGCGTACGCTCGGCCGACACAGCTGTTGACTTGCTATGGGTACAATCACGCAGACAACTGCTTCGAATTCTCCAGCTCACTTGAAATGAAGACCCCATGCAACTCATTACCGAAATCATTCATCCCGAACTGAAGTCCACACAGGGCAGAATATTCCGACGCCATGCGGCACGCGGCATCGTATTGCGGGATGAAAAAATACTTTTACTGTTCACTGAGCGCTATAACGACTTCAGTTTCCCCGGAGGCGGCCTGGATGCCGACGAGGACGTTGTTACTGGTCTGAAGCGTGAACTTGAAGAAGAGACGGGTGCTCGTGAAATTCAGGTGCTCCAGCATTATGGTTACATCGAAGAATACCGGCCCTATTGGAAGCCCCAGTATGATCTGATGCACATGACTTCGCATTTTTACCTGTGCGAAGTCGCGCTCCAGTTAGAGCCTGTGAGGATGGAAAGCCATGAAATAGCCAATGGCATGCGGCCCGTCTGGATCAGCGTAACTGAAGCCATTGCCCACAATGAGGCTGTTATGCAGCGCCAGGAATCTTCGATGGGGCAGTCCATACAGCGTGAGACCTTTATGCTGAGAAAAGTCGCCTCAGAGTTGATCGTCAACCGGTGAGCGTTTTATGTCTGGGTAAAGTGCAAGAGGGGCGCTTGTTGGTGTCGATGGATAACTCAACTAAATGACTGTTTAGTTGAGTTATCCATCTCAGGGGTTTTAAGGCTGGGCGAGGGCGGTTGGTCGGCAGCTCGACCTGATGTTTAATCATCTGCTAAAAAGAGACCCGACCGGTAATGCATTTTTGAACCTCCCCACCAACCCAGATGCGCTCGCCAATTTGTTCCACCTGAATTCGTCCGTGACGCCCCAAAGCCGTACCTTGGCTGACGGTATATCGTTTTTTCATTAGTCCGGCTGGTATTAGCCATTGGGCAAGGCTGGCATTAAGGCTACCAGTAACAGGGTCTTCGGCAGACCTGTCACTAATGAAGGCTCGAACTTCAATATCAGCTCCTGCATCTCGCCCGATCCAAGGCGCAAAGGCGCCTACGTTTAACCCGTTCAGTGCTGCATAGTCTGGATGTATTGCCAACAACTCTTCACGTGAGCGCAGCATTACCACAACCCAACCCGGACCGTTGTCTGCCCATTGGCTCGCAATAATACGGTCAGGTGCAACACCCAATCCATCGATGATGCGGTGCAAAACATCGTCTTCAACCGCACCTCCACGCAGCAATGGTGGTGCCGCGAAAGCCAGGCGAGTGCCGTCGCGGCGGATGTTAACTAAGCCTGCACCACACTCCTGAACGACTTCTTTACTTTGCGAAAAACCATTATCCCCCAGCCACACGTAACAGCTGCCTAAGGTAGGGTGGCCAGCGAAGGGAAGTTCACGCATTGGAGTAAAGATACGTACACGATAATCCGCATCAGGATGGGTAGGACGCATGAGAAATGTAGTCTCGCTGAGGTTTGTCCAACGTGCGAACGCGGCCATTTGCTCGGTGGTCAGATCATCAGCGTCGCATACGACTGCCAGGGCATTGCCTTCCAATGGCTTACTGGCGAATACATCAACCTGGTGAAAACTCAGTGTATTGGGCATAAAGCTCTCGTCGGTTGGTTTGCGTGGGAACGGTAACCCTAAATACATCGCAGGATACTGTCCACATAGACGCGAGTTTGCCGCCTTGCGAATACTCGGCGAAGAGCCGGTTCTTGCGTTCAGGAGCCCATGGTTGGATCTGGTTCTCGACCCCAGCGCGCTCTTGAGTGTTTTCAGGCTCGTGATAGATCAACGTGCAGTACGTTCGAGCTTCTGCTTTATCGCGGTCGCCACTGGGACTGTTTGCAAGGACCGGAAGCTGCGATTCAATCGCCGCGATGAAGTGTTTGCATGGCTTCTGAAATGCGGTGGGACTGAGCCAGGCTGCGCAACATCTTGTTACGCATAATGTGTGGACGTTATGGTACTTGCGGCCAGCGGCCAGAATCGTGCACCGGGATCATTGCGAAGCCCCGGTGTTCGATTTACCCATAACGTCAATTATGCGTGGCCACCTCCGGCCTAGAACGCGTGCAAAGCCCTCTCAGACACCGCAAAACCCACCTCGCGCCTGATTACCATGCTTTACCGCAACGGACCCATAACGCACAGCACAGACGGTTTTCGGGTCCCGTAGGCAATTTCCTTGCAGCACCTCGGGGCTTCAGGGGCGAGCCCCTGTTCGTAGCGAAGGCGGAGACTTCTCTCTGACACACCTTTCTGTTTTCCGTCTTGCTCCTTTCTCAACCTCACACTTCATCTGTGCCTGGTGTTCAGCAGCTGGACGAAGTCCGTTGCGCAGGTGTCGTCGACGGTCCGTCGAGGGGCTCCGCGGCCCTAGGATTCCATCCTAGCGAGCGACGGGATTCCCCTGGGAATCCTTGCTTTTGATTTTTAGTAGTTTTAGTACCGGGCTGTTCTTTTCAAAGCAGCTGCCGCTGTACTGCGTTTTGCCGTGCGGTCTATCGAAAAACTCCTGCAGTGCTTTCCTGCACTCTGCCTCGGTGCTGTATGGCTTCATAACGCTTGCTGTGCTTGATCCTGCTATCGCTATCGCCAGTATCCAGTTCATCTCGCCTCCTGCGATTTTGGTTCAGCCGGGTGGGGGTGCTGTTACACCCCCACTTTACCGTGGTATCCCACGGTCTACCGGTCACTCAGAAGATCGGAAGAGCGTCGTGTAGGGAAAGAGTGTAGAGGTCGGTGGTCG
>NZ_AWQP01000077.1:0-3040 GCF_000972175.1 Pseudomonas syringae pv. coryli str. NCPPB 4273
TGTCCGGGCTAAGGTAAAGTTTGTGAAATGCAAACTTTCGGCGAATGTCGTCTTCACAGTATAACCAGATTGCTTGGGGTTATATGGTCAAGTGAAGAAGCGCATACGGTGGATGCCTTGGCAGTCAGAGGCGATGAAAGACGTGGTAGCCTGCGAAAAGCTTCGGGGAGTCGGCAAACAGACTGTGATCCGGAGATGTCTGAATGGGGGAACCCAGCCATCATAAGATGGTTATCTTGTACTGAATACATAGGTGCAAGAGGCGAACCAGGGGAACTGAAACATCTAAGTACCCTGAGGAAAAGAAATCAACCGAGATTCCCTTAGTAGTGGCGAGCGAACGGGGACCAGCCCTTAAGTTGTATTGAGATTAGCGGAACACTCTGGAAAGGGTGGCCATAGTGGGTGATAGCCCTGTACGCGAAAATCCCTTTGCAATGAAATCGAGTAGGACGGGGCACGAGAAACCTTGTCTGAATATGGGGGGACCATCCTCCAAGGCTAAATACTACTGACTGACCGATAGTGAACCAGTACCGTGAGGGAAAGGCGAAAAGAACCGCGGAGAGCGGAGTGAAATAGATCCTGAAACCGTATGCGTACAAGCAGTGGGAGCCCACTTTGTTGGGTGACTGCGTACCTTTTGTATAATGGGTCAGCGACTTATTTTCAGTGGCGAGCTTAACCGAATAGGGGAGGCGTAGCGAAAGCGAGTCTTAATAGGGCGTCTAGTCGCTGGGAATAGACCCGAAACCGGGCGATCTATCCATGGGCAGGTTGAAGGTTGGGTAACACTAACTGGAGGACCGAACCGACTACCGTTGAAAAGTTAGCGGATGACCTGTGGATCGGAGTGAAAGGCTAATCAAGCTCGGAGATAGCTGGTTCTCCTCGAAAGCTATTTAGGTAGCGCCTCATGTATCACTGTAGGGGGTAGAGCACTGTTTCGGCTAGGGGGTCATCCCGACTTACCAAACCGATGCAAACTCCGAATACCTACAAGTGCCGAGCATGGGAGACACACGGCGGGTGCTAACGTCCGTCGTGAAAAGGGAAACAACCCAGACCGTCAGCTAAGGTCCCAAAGTCATGGTTAAGTGGGAAACGATGTGGGAAGGCTTAGACAGCTAGGAGGTTGGCTTAGAAGCAGCCACCCTTTAAAGAAAGCGTAATAGCTCACTAGTCGAGTCGGCCTGCGCGGAAGATGTAACGGGGCTCAAACCATGCACCGAAGCTACGGGTATCATCTTTTGATGATGCGGTAGAGGAGCGTTCTGTAAGCCTGTGAAGGTGAGTTGAGAAGCTTGCTGGAGGTATCAGAAGTGCGAATGCTGACATGAGTAACGACAATGGGTGTGAAAAACACCCACGCCGAAAGACCAAGGTTTCCTGCGCAACGTTAATCGACGCAGGGTTAGTCGGTCCCTAAGGCGAGGCTGAAAAGCGTAGTCGATGGAAAACAGGTTAATATTCCTGTACTTCTGGTTATTGCGATGGAGGGACGGAGAAGGCTAGGCCAGCCTGGCGTTGGTTGTCCAGGTTTAAGGTGGTAGGCTGAGATCTTAGGTAAATCCGGGATCTTAAGGCCGAGAGCTGATGACGAGTGTTCTTTTAGAACACGAAGTGGTTGATGCCATGCTTCCAAGAAAAGCTTCTAAGCTTCAGGTAACCAGGAACCGTACCCCAAACCGACACAGGTGGTTGGGTAGAGAATACCAAGGCGCTTGAGAGAACTCGGGTGAAGGAACTAGGCAAAATGGCACCGTAACTTCGGGAGAAGGTGCGCCGGTGGAGGTGAAGCATTTACTGCGTAAGCCCCTGCCGGTCGAAGATACCAGGCCGCTGCGACTGTTTATTAAAAACACAGCACTCTGCAAACACGAAAGTGGACGTATAGGGTGTGACGCCTGCCCGGTGCCGGAAGGTTAATTGATGGGGTTAGCGCAAGCGAAGCTCTTGATCGAAGCCCCGGTAAACGGCGGCCGTAACTATAACGGTCCTAAGGTAGCGAAATTCCTTGTCGGGTAAGTTCCGACCTGCACGAATGGCGTAACGATGGCGGCGCTGTCTCCACCCGAGACTCAGTGAAATTGAAATCGCTGTGAAGATGCAGTGTATCCGCGGCTAGACGGAAAGACCCCGTGAACCTTTACTATAGCTTTGCACTGGACTTTGAATTTGCTTGTGTAGGATAGGTGGGAGGCTTTGAAGCGTGGACGCCAGTCTGCGTGGAGCCAACCTTGAAATACCACCCTGGCAACTTTGAGGTTCTAACTCAGGTCCGTTATCCGGATCGAGGACAGTGTATGGTGGGTAGTTTGACTGGGGCGGTCTCCTCCTAAAGAGTAACGGAGGAGTACGAAGGTGCGCTCAGACCGGTCGGAAATCGGTCGTAGAGTATAAAGGCAAAAGCGCGCTTGACTGCGAGACAGACACGTCGAGCAGGTACGAAAGTAGGTCTTAGTGATCCGGTGGTTCTGTATGGAAGGGCCATCGCTCAACGGATAAAAGGTACTCCGGGGATAACAGGCTGATACCGCCCAAGAGTTCATATCGACGGCGGTGTTTGGCACCTCGATGTCGGCTCATCACATCCTGGGGCTGAAGCCGGTCCCAAGGGTATGGCTGTTCGCCATTTAAAGTGGTACGCGAGCTGGGTTTAGAACGTCGTGAGACAGTTCGGTCCCTATCTGCCGTGGACGTTTGAGATTTGAGAGGGGCTGCTCCTAGTACGAGAGGACCGGAGTGGACGAACCTCTGGTGTTCCGGTTGTCACGCCAGTGGCATTGCCGGGTAGCTATGTTCGGAAAAGATAACCGCTGAAAGCATCTAAGCGGGAAACTTGCCTCAAGATGAGATCTCACTGGAACCTTGAGTTCCCTAAAGGGCCGTCGAAGACTACGACGTTGATAGGTTGGGTGTGTAAGCGCTGTGAGGCGTTGAGCTAACCAATACTAATTGCCCGTGAGGCTTGACCATATAACACCCAAGCAATTTGCGTCGAATGAGATCGGAAGAGCGTCGTGTAGGGAAAGAGTGT
>NZ_AWQP01000078.1:0-8800 GCF_000972175.1 Pseudomonas syringae pv. coryli str. NCPPB 4273
TCCGGCCCGACTTCGTCGGGTTCCTTCGCCCTGTCACTGATCCGGGGGTCGCCGCAACGCGCCATCCATGGCGCGGTGCGGCTAGCCTGGCGTCCTGCCAGGCTACCCCCGGATCAGCGCCAGGACTCAGCCGTCACTTACGTCGCACTCTGCGTCGTCAGTGCCATCGCGACAGAAAAGCGCTTTTATGCACGATGGTGTTTCTTCCGGACATTGATGACTCAAGCCGAACCCCAATCTACCTGACAAAGAAAAACCGCTGCGTCCGGTTTTCGGCGCTTACTTGCCCGGTGTCAGCGTCAGGCGCTGTTTGCCGTAGCCCTTTTCGTAGTTCTGTTGTTGCACCGGAATCGACTGGTACTGGCCTTTCTGCCACGGCTCGATGCTGTTGGCGTAATAAGGGCTGGCCGGGTTGCCGGATTGGCCGGTGCTGATCAGGCCGGTCATCGGCTCGACCAGGCTGAAGTCGACGATCATGCGCAGACCAGGGGCCATGCGGGCGTCGAAGCCCTTGCCCCACTCGAAGCCGGACGCGTTCAGCGTCGTGTGATCCCCGCCCGCCGGCGTGGCGCCACGGTTGAACTCGCCGCCACCCAACTGCTTGGCCAGCGGGCTGGTCGAAGCCCAGTTGTCGCGATGCAGTTTGCCCCATTGCCAGGCCTTGTGATCGCTGCCCAACAGGCTGTCGCCGCTGGTGATGGCGGCCGCCAGACTGCGCGCAAGGATAGCCGGTTTGTCTTCCTTCTGCGGGGTTTTGACGTCATCCCAATACGGACTGTCATCGCGTCCCAGCAGGTGGTCGGCCTGCGGCGAGTAGGATGAGCTGGCGTTGGCCACCAGTGCCTGCCAGGCAGGGCTGGTTTCCGGACCCAATTCATCAAGGAAAATCTGCTTGGCGCTTTCCTGCAGAAACAGCTCGTACAGCGCCGCATCGGCCGAGGTAGCACTGAGCTTGCCATCGAACGCCATCAGGCGCGTGAACGCTTCGCGGGCCTTGTTGCGATCCGCTTCGGGCAGGGCATCGATGGCCTGCTTGAGCGGCTTGCTCATGCCGGGCGCCTGGAACATGGTCTTGAGCTTGGCGGCGAACGTCGTGGTCTGGTCGTATTGCATGGCGATGGTGCTGCGCAGGTCCTGCTTGCCACCGTTGGCCAGTTCGGCAATGCGTTCGGCGCGTTCCGGGTAGCCCCACGAGTTGGAGAGCTGCATGCCGTAGCCTTTCGGGATCGTGCGCTGATTGGCCGCTGCGAGCCAGCCTTGGCGCGGGTCCTGATCATAGGGGTGGAGCATCGAGTCGGCGAAACCGTCCCAATCGTACTTGCCATCCCAACCCGGCGAAGGCAGCAGGCCCTGGCCTTCACGACGGTTCGGGAAGCGACCGGTGACCTGCCAGCCAATGTTCGAGGCGTCGGCAAAGATCATGTTCAGGGTGATCGCCCGAATCTCGCGGCTGGTATCGAAGGCTTTCTCGACGTTGGGCGCACGGGACAGATCGAAGAATGCATCCAGGCTCTTGTCGTCCTTGAAGTTCGGGACTTGCAGCGCCAGGCTCAAACCATTGCCGGGCGGGGTTGCAGAAGCATTGAGCAGCGCGCCGTGGCGGGTTTCGTACACGGTTTCACGCAGCGGGCTGCCGCCCTTGACCAGAAAGGTTTCCTGATGCGCCGCCGCTGGCAGCCATTTGCCGTCAGCCATATAAGAGACGCGGTTGCCTTCGCGCTTGATCTTCTCCAGAAACAGGTCCTGGTTGTCGCCCTTGACGTTGCTCATGCTCCACGCCAGCTTGCCGTTGAAACCGCTGAGCACCAGCGGCATACCCGCGATGGTGACACCGGACACCTGGTATTTCGGTGCGCGGATCTGCACGAAGCTCCAGGCAGAATTGAGCCCGGCAGGCAGCTGCATGTCACTGGCTAGCAGACTCTTGCCGTTGCGACTGCGTTGTGGCGCGATGGCCCAGTTGCTGGAGGCCGCGACGCCGAGCATGTTCAAATCCGAGAGCTGCAGGGCGATCCTGTTCAGATCGCTCAGGCCGGTGACCTGATTGTTCAGGTTCAGGCCCTTGAGCTTGTCGGCTTCGGCAAATGGCAGCTCTTCGTCAGGGTAGGTCGGCAGTAGCCAGGCGAGCTTGTCCGCGCTGACTTTCTGCGCCAGAACCAGCGCCGACAGCTCTTCCTGCAGGTTGACCGACAGGCTGAAGTTGAGCAGGCTGAAGATCAGCGCCGAGTCTTCCGGCTTCCAGTATTCCGGCTTGTAGCCTGAACTGGCGATATCGGCAGGCAGCTTGTCGCGATAACGGAACAGGTAGGCGTTCACGCCGCGCGCATAGACATCGAAGAAGCGTTTCAAGCGTGGCGACGCGGCGTTGTACAGGTCGCTGGCGTTCTGCTTGAGGTTCACCGAGCGCATCAGGCGGTCGACGTCCAGCGCATCCGCGCCGGCCATTTCCGACAAACGGCCCTGCGCCAGCAGGCGCATGCCGAGCATCTGACTGATTCGATCACCGGCATGAACGTAGCCCAGCGTGAACAGCGCATCGTGGTAGCTGCTGCTTTCTATCAGCGGCATGCCCATCGTGTTGCGGCGCACCGAAACATTTTGCGCCAGCCCTTTGAGCGGGAACGTCCCGGAAACAGGCAGCACGGTCTCGGGATCGCCGCTGCCCAACTGGCAGCCGGCAAGGCTCAGGAAGCTCGCCGCAGCGGCGGCAGCGCCGAATCGGGGTAGAAAATGACGAAGGGCTGGCGAGGCCATGGGCAAGCTCCTGGAGGGGTAACGTACAAAAGTCGCTACGTTAGAGAGCAGGCAAGCCGCACGCAAGCGGCACGGACTAGTTTATTTCAGGATTTTGCAGAGGCTGGCCAGACGCCGTTAGTTCGCAACGCTCTGCGCTACATTGCAGCCAGTGGCTACATGCCTTAGGTCACTGATTGAAGGCATGCAGCACACTCAAATGAAAACGGCCTGCAATGCAGGCCGTCGTCAGAATGCTACGCGCCTTACGCGCCGTGGCATTTCTTGAATTTCTTGTCGCTGCCGCACGGGCAGGGATCGTTACGACCGACATCCTTAAGGGTATTACGCACCGGCTCCTGGTGGGCGTGACCGCAGTTCGGACCGTGTACATGGCCGTGCTGGTGGTCGTGGTGATCGTGGTCATGGTTGCAATCGGGGCCATGCACATGGTCTTGCTGGTTCATCGGTTTTACTCCGCAATTAAATCTGGCGCGCATTATCCCGCAAATCATGGCCAAGCAGTATCGGCATATTGCGATTCGCACAGTGCCATTTTTTAAGTATGCTTAGTATCAGTTGAGCATTTTTCAGTATTCTTTATTACCATGTGCGGAGCCGATTCATGACCCGACAGGAACGTATCGCCAAGGCAATCGCCGCCAGCGGCCTGAAGAAAGGTGAGATTGCCGCCCAGTGCGGTGTGGCCAACTCTGCCGTTACCCAATGGATCAGCGGGGAAAGCAAAAGTCTGCGCCCGGAAAATCTTTACGCACTGGCCCGGGCCACAGGCTTTCGTGCCGAATGGCTGGCGATTGGTGAGGGGCCGGAAAAGCCGCCTGCCTTTGACGCCAACGTTGCGCTGATCGATCAGCCGAAAATGTCCTTCCGCTATCCGGTGATCAGCTGGGTGTCGGCAGGCTCCTGGGAAGAGGCGGTTCAGCCTTATCCCGACGGCTTTTCCGACCGCTATGAAATCTCCGACTACGACTCCAAGGGGCCGGCGTTCTGGCTGGAGGTCAAGGGCGATTCGATGACCGCGCCCACCGGCGTCAGCGTGCCGGAAGGGATGATGATTCTGGTGGATACGGAGGCCGATGTGCAGCCCGGCAAGCTGGTGATCGCCAAGCTGCCCGCCAGCAACGAGGCGACGTTCAAGAAGCTGGTCGAGGACGGTGGCACACGCTACCTGAAGCCCCTGAACCCGGCGTACAAAATGATCGAATGCGGTGCCGACTGTCGCATTATCGGCGTAGCGGTGAGGATGACTGGCAAGCTGTAAGCCTCGCGTGACAAGGCTTGCAGGCTTTTTCGCCAAATATGCTCGGCAGGAAACGTCCTACGAAATGCTTGCGAGGTTCATACAGCTGGAATACTGTATTTATATACAGTTATGCCTAGGAGGCAGTCATGGCTGGCAGTGATAATGGATCGACAGGCAGGTCTTCCTACGAACAGATCGGCAAGCGCATTCAACGGCTGGTCTCCGCGCCGAATGTTCAAAAGACCCAGTGGGTCATCGTCGCCCGACGTGATGATGAGCCCGTGGACAGCTGGAACGTGGTGCTGCAGGAAATCGAAGAGACCGAAGGCATCGAGATTGACCGTCAGCCAGACGGTTCGGTAAGGATTGGCTGGCAGCGCTACATCGATAACTGACCTCAAGCCTCTGATGCTCGCCCGGTAGCGCGACGGGTTGATGGCATACGTTTGCTTGTGGTTTTAAGTATGCTTAATTTTTACGGTTTTCTAACGGTGCCGGCGCTGCAGCAATCCGCGGCACGCCCCCCAGTGTCTGAATTTTTCTGTGTTCGTGAACGGCTGTATTTCTTGAACGGAGTCAGAAGCGATGGATATCTTGAATGGTTTGGCAGACCGAGGCGAATGGCTGGTAGCCGGTCTGGTGGGTGCGATCATTTCTGGCTGGTGGCATAAGGCAGGTCTGCTTGACTGGCGTGCCTGGCTGGTTTTTCTGGTGACCGGCGTGGCCTGTGCAGTATTCCTCACCGGCATCGCCAGTGATTACCTTGGCGTGGCAGATACGCGCAACACTACGGGGGTTGGGTTTCTGCTGGGATCGTTCGGCGGTGCGCTGATCAGTGCCGTCAACCGGGCATTGTGGGCCGCGGACATCTGGAAGTTTCTTCTGGAGCTGATCAAGGGCAAGCTGGGCGGATAGGCTGAATGATTAACGGCGCTGGATCAGGTCTTCCGGCAGCACGTCGCCTGAAGTGCCGATGCGCACGTTGTGCCTGAACACGATGCCGGTCTTGAGCTTGCCGTCCAGCTGATAATGAACCGGCTCATCAGGCTTTTTCAGCAGTTGAGCGATGTACCGTGCGTAGCGCCAGAGGTTGGTGCGAATCGGCACAACAAAGGTTTTTCGGCTATTACCGTCGACGACAAACCAGTCACTGAACGTGTCATCGACAAGGACCATGTCATTGAGGGTGATCTTGTACTTCAGGCCACGTACCAGCAAGCTGTCTTCGTTGGGGTTATCGACTTCGAAGTACAGCTTGAAATCCTGCTGTGTCAGCCTCGCCTTGACCACCTGGACCTTCAGCAAATGCACTTCCGGTTCCTGAGCGCGGTCAAAACTCAGGAGCGAGCATCCGCTGAGCCCGAACAGGATCAACGCAAGGCTTATGATTCTTGTAATGTGCGCCTGAAAAAACATGGATGTGCTCCCTTTGACGCCTGAGTCTACCAACTCGACGTTCAACGGCAACGCGCTTATTGCGCTGTCTGACGCTTCGCCATACTTTTACTGACGTGCATATCGGTGTCTTCTTCCATGAATCTCTACGAAATTGTCTTCAGCGCCGAACTGGTCGCCGGAGCACAACCCGAGAAGGTAAGGGCTAACCTTGGCAAGCTGTTCAATGCAGATGCCGAACGTCTGGACCTCCTGTTCTCGGGACGCCGGCTGGTTCTGAAAAACAATCTCGACGCCGCAACGGCAGAGAAATATCGCGCCACCCTCGAGCGTGCGGGTGCTCTGGTGCGTGTGCTGGAAATGAATACGCCATTGCCCATGGAAGAGGTCGAACTGGCGCCGCCGCCTGACGCACCGAACTGGTTGCGCAAGACCCCGGTCAGTCCCGGGCGTTTGCAGATCAAACCGCGCGACGCCTACATGGCGGCTTTTGTGGACGTCGATGCGCCGGATTACTCGGTCGCAGAAGCGGGCGTCGAATTGCTGCCCGACAAGCCCCAGCCGGTTGCGCCGCTGCTGGATCTCTCGCGTTTGAGCCTGGCCCCGGTGGGCAGCGACATGGGACAGGCCGAAAAAACCGAGTCGCAGGAGGCGCCCGATACGTCGCACCTGAAGATCATCCCGGAGTGATGCTGCGAGCCCGCTAAATCCTGAAACGGAATTATTTTCAATCAGCCCTGTTACTTTCGAGCGTTCGTCCGGCTAACAGGCATTGAGAAGTATTCCATCAGGAGTTGCCCGATGTCCCGTTCGTTAGACACCCTTCTGCGTCCCAGTCTGCTGGCCGTGGCGATCGCCCTGTGCACGCCTCTGACCAGCCCGCTGTCGATGGCGGCGCAGCAGGCCAGCGTGGTTGCCTATGATCTGCCCGCAGGCCCGATGGCGAGCACGCTGAATCGGATCTCCAGCCAGGGTGGTCTGGCACTGAGTCTTGACCCGGCGCTGGTTGCCGGCAAAACCAGCTCGGCGGTGAAAGGCAATTTCGACGCGGCGACGGCATTGCGCGAGGCCCTGCGTGGCAGCGGCCTGCAACTGGTGCAGAGCAGCGCCGGGACCTACACGCTGATGGTCATGGAACAGAACGCCTTGAACCTGTCGGACGTGAACATCAACGCCAACAGCACGCCCCTCGAAGGTTCGGAAGCAGCGGGTTATCGCAGCGAGAACATCAGTAGCGTCGGCGCGCTGGGTGGCATGCGGCTGCAGGATGCGCCTTATTCCATCAGCGTCACGCCTCAGGCATTGCTGAAAAACATCCAGGCCACTTCGCTGGACGATGTCATCAAGCACAACCCGTTCACCCAGATGTACTCGCCGACCAGCGCCGGTTACGCCAGTGCCGTCAATATTCGTGGTTTCAGCAGCGCGGGCAGCCTGAACATCGCCAATGATGGCCTGCGTTTCACCAACGGTGCCGACGGCAGCAACTACATGGAGGAGATGGAACAGCTGGAAGTCATCACCGGTCTGACCGGCTTCCTGTACGGCCCCGCTTCGCCGGGCGGGCTGGTCAACTACGTGCTCAAGCGCCCGACCTATCAACGCTACAACAGCGTCACCCTGGGCAATGCCGGGGGGGAGAATTACTACCTGCATGGAGACTTCGGCGGGCCGATCGACAGCGAGGGCAAGTTCGCCTATCGCCTCAATGTGCTGACCCAGGATGGTGAAACGGCCGTCGATCTGAACAAGCGCCGTCGCGAGATGATTTCTCTGGCGCTGGACTGGAACGTGTCCGACGACCTGCTGGTGCAGTTCGACGCTTCGCACAAGAAGACCGAAATTCGCGGCCTGACCAGTTACTGGTATTTCGGTGACCAGTCCCTGCGCCCCAGCGCGGCATCGCTGGACAACGACAAGCTCTACAGCCAGAAGTGGTCGTTTTCCGACTACGAGTCCGACAAGGCCGGCGTGCGCGCCAAATGGCGTTTGAACGACACCTTCACCTTGCGCGCGGCCTTCGCGGCCCAGCAGTACACCTCGGAGAACACCTACACCGGGCCAACGGTCTACAGCGCGGGCCTTTACTCGCAGCCGCTGTATGCCTTCGCCCCGATTGAAACCGAGGAAAAGACCGGCTCGCTGTTTCTCGATGCGGCGTTCGATACCGGCTTCATCGGTCACAAGGTCACCGTGGGCTATCAGGGCAATACCTCGCGCCAGAAGCAGTACGAGGATCACATTCCCTACACGCCCGATCAGCCAGGCCCTCAATACACCTCGCCGGTGGGCACGATACCGCTGGACCAGACGCCTCAGGTTGGCAAGCCGGCGTACTCCATCGGGCATGGCGACCAGCGCCTGGCCAACAGCTCGGAAAGCAATAACGTCCTGATCGGTGACGTCATTACTTTCAATGAGCAGTGGTCGGCGATCCTGGGTGTGACCAACACGCAGATCAAAACCTACGCCAACGAGTTCGTCTACGCCAAGGCGTTCGGTTCCGCCGAAACCGAGACCACTTACAACGAGAGCAAGACCTCGCCGAACATCTCGTTGGTCTATAAACCGCTGCCGTGGCTGACCACCTACGCCACGTATATAGAAGGCCTGCAATCGGGCGGCGTCGCGCCTAGCGGGACCGCCAACGCCGGCCAGGCGTTTGCGCCGGAAATCAGCGAGCAATACGAAATCGGTGCCAAGGCGACACTGGGCGAAACCCTGCTTACCCTGGCACTGTTCAACATCGAGAAGCCCAACGGTTACACCACAGGCGCAAACATCTACGTCGTGGACGGACGTCAGGAGAACAACGGCCTGGAATTCAGCGTTACCGGCAAGGTCATCCCGGAACTGACCGTGGTTGGCGGCTTTACCTTGCTCGACCCGAAAATCAAGAAAACCGGCGTCGCAGCGGATGAAGGCAACGTACCAACCAACGTCGCCAAGCAACTGGCCAAGGTCTATGCCGAATACGACATCAACCCTGTACCAGGCCTGGCCATGACCGGCGGGGCGTTCTACACCGGCAAGCAATACACCGACCAAAGCAACGAAAACGACCTGCCGTCCTTCACCACCTTCGACGCCGGAGCCCGCTACCGCCTGCGTCTTGCAGAAAGCGACCTGACCCTACGCGTCAACGTCAGCAACCTGACCAACAAGGAATACTGGCTCAACAGCAGCTACCTGGGCGACCCACGCACCGTCGCGTTCTCGGCGCAATTGGAGTTTTAAGGCGAGCCCAATCCACCTGATAACAGACCCCTGGATGACGCAGAGCGTCACGAACTGCATTCCCACGCGGAGCGTGAGGAACGATAGTCATCAGGCTACGGGCCGTGCCTTCAGCCAAATTGCTCTGAAGCGCTTTTCAAACGCGATGGTACTGACGACGCAGAGTGCGAC
>NZ_AWQP01000079.1:0-3431 GCF_000972175.1 Pseudomonas syringae pv. coryli str. NCPPB 4273
TCTTTGGACTGTTGTCGCTTGAGGTCCGCTTCCCGCGCCTTGTTGGCGAGGAAGGTGCTGGCTTCGTTGGAGAACGCAGTGACGATCTCGAACCCGGCGCGGACTTCGTCTTCGTCGAAGATCGGCTTGAGCGAGTTGCTGCCGTTGCGATCACTGGACACGTCGCGGTTGAGGCTGGCGACGGTTTGTTCGGAGTTCTGACCCGTGCGTTTCTGCTGTTCGGCGTCGTCGGTGATGACGACGGCACCGCCACTGATGCCGCTGCGCGTTACGCTGCTGGCCTTGTCGCTGGCGCTGATGGCGATCGGCATGTTGGCGCCGATATTGTTTTCGTTCTTCGCCAGGTCGGTGCCAGGGTTGACCGTGCCGCCGGTCTGCACGTTGCCTTTCTGGTCCTTGCCGATTTCGTTGTAGCCACCGCCGAGGCTGACGGTGTTGGCGTCGTAATCGGCCTTGTTCTTGATGTCGCGGCTGGTGAGGCTGCATGTAACAAGTCGGTTGATTAACGCTGCTTTAGAAAAAATAGACTAAGAGGTTCCCGAGTTGATGTATTAGTACTCGTAGTGAACCTTAGCTTCGCTTTTTTGCCTATGGATCAGGTCATCCATTCTCAACAACCACCGATTTGTTTTTTCATAATTTAGCTAGCTCAAATACAAGGCCAGACATGCTTTCTTCAGCAGCATCAGTTAAGAATACTGATTTTGCTTCATTGTTAATATTGAATTTAAAGCTGGACTCCACCTAGCCTTCTTCAGTATCAACCTCGCCTTTACAATAGAGGAATTGATAGTCGCAATCAGCTTCGCCAGAAAGATTTTCAGCAAGCTCATTTAGAACTTCAAACTGTCTTTGAATTGTATTATCCACCCTACTCAAACTATGCCGTATAATTATATTTCAGCCGCCTACAGCCTCATCTCTAATAGCCCAATTATGAATTGATACATATTCGATTTTTTGCTTTGGGGCATTTTCTAGGGGTGCCCTGTAATCTGTCAAAAGGCTAATACCATCAATGACAGTTTCTCCATTCAAAATAAGAAAATCATCATCAAACTCATTAAATTCAATTAGCAAAGGTGATTTTATAGACCCTAACTCCAATCCTGGCCTAACGCCTTCAAAATTACCAGAATAACCTATACCCACATTTATGTTATATAGAGAGGTTCCGTTCATGAATGCGAGCTTCAGTAGCCTGTTCTTGAAGAATAGATAATTCACAAAGTCGCCGTGCTCCTTAAATCGTATTTCCTCCCTAATACCTAGCCAACCGGTGTTGTTTTCCAAGAGTTCATATGTGGTAGATTTGGAGTCATACCATGTTACCTGACCTATTTTTTTTAAGATTCCCTCAAGTGAGCTACCCAGCTCAAAGCCTGCTGCGCTGAGCCCTGGTACCAAATCTGCTTCTAAATCGAAAACGGCATTCATGTTCACTTCTCTCACCATGGTAGCCACTTACCACCCTCGCACTTCAGTCGATTACCCTTTGTATCATAATATTGTTGATTTCGTGTGATAGTACCGGGCTGCACTGATATGAGTTTACATATAAGCACTCTTCGATCTAGAAGTATTAAACAAGAAAAACCTTTTTAGATGGCGCCGTAAATACATGGCCGGCGTCGTCGAAGCGCCATTTTGCCTATTTTTTAGGCGTAAATCGATGACTTCAAACTTCTTGTATGCATGATTTTAATTATGGTCTTCGATTTGCTTTTTCAGTGGTTAAGTATGCGGGCTAAAATACCGGGCAAAACGATTCGGTTTTGGAGCATCATGAGTCAATCAATCATATTCTTTAAAAAGCGAATTCCGCTATTGTCGCGAAGTGCGTATACCTCTTCAAACTGGAAGGATAATATGAATTTAAACTGAGTCTGTTTAACAAGTTCGCTAAGGAATGTTTTTATGTCTTCCGAACTTTCAGATAATGTATCGATAGGTGAGTGAAACGCTCCTCTCATGCCAACCTTCCAATCAGCTATTACGTTTTCTGCTACAATTTCCTCGTAAGGAACTATGTGGCGAAATACGAAGTAAGCGTTAGAGCTTATAAAGTTTCCTGTCAAGTGTTTTTCTTCGATCTGATAGTCCGTATTCATACTGGATAATGTGCGGCATATATCGTCAAAAGATATACCTTGTTCGATCTCCAAGTTCATAGTGATGGTCATTTTGCTACCTCGATTATTTTAAATTCATTGTTTTTCATTAGGTAAAGTTTTTTCAGCCCTTCCACCGGGCGTGTAGACAGCGCTTTTTCAATCTCACCAAATGTTAACGGTGAATCAGCTAGATTTACAACTACGCTACTAGCTTGTTTTTGAACTTTTTCAGTTACTGTCATCAATACTGAAATAGGGCTATTAGTTCTTGGGGAAAATACATCAGCTAGGTCGCCATTAATTTTCAGATCAGGATTTCCCCCTTTTCTCCCAGTATTGGGTAATTGCTCAACATCATACCCTGCCTGAGCAAGCTTTTTTGACGCCTCATTCTGACGCTCAATTGATCTGACCATATCTGGAGAAGCATTTTTTGGAGGAAGTTCAGGTTCTCCTTTCAAAGAGCCAAGTTTGGGTAGGCTGTTAACACCCGCCTCAGAATCCGTCATCGCACTCATCGGATTCGGATTTTTAGCATTTTTCGCCGCAAGCTTCTCGATTCTAGCGATCTCAGCCATCTTTTCAAGCTGCGCACCACCAACCTTGATGCCTGCCTTGGCCAGCGCCACGCCACCCTTCGCTGCGCCACCCACACCCGTCGCGATGCTGCCAACCTGCCAGGCGATTTCGCCGATGGCCTTGCCCAGCGCTTCGGCGTTTTCGTCGCCGCCGACTTCAAGGGCCGTTTTGACTGTTGCGATTTTGGTGTTCAGTTCATTGACGACGCTGTCGCCAAACTGCGCTCTGGCCTCAGGGTTGTTGATCAGCTGACTGAGGCCGTTCAGACCATCAATCGGGTGCATCGCGAATTCAGCCAGGCCTGCCACATCATTCCAGCCGGACTGCACCAGGCCCTTGCCGATGCCGAGATGGGTCAGGACGTCCTGTTTACCGCTGATGTATGCCCATTTGCCCGCCACCTCAAGCTTGGCCGCATAACCTTCGGCCTCGTCATATTCTTTCTTGGCCTGAACAATCTGCTGCGTCGCCAGCCAGTTGTTATCCACCGCCGCCCCTGCCGCCGTATTCGCGGCAGTCGGGTCGATGGAAGTACTGGTCGCCGCCAGCCCGGTCACCAGGCTGACGATCAAATTACGTTTGGCTTCGCGTTGCTCTTCGCTTTCGTCCGGGCTGCTTTGCGAGAACAAACCGGTCAGCAGGCTGGACGCCGCTGCGCCTGCTGCACCGCTGCCGCAGCTTTGGTTGCTGGCCGCCGCACCTGCGCAGGCGACGATGCCATGTAGCGCGGCGTGCAGT